>JBALUX010000078.1:0-13239 GCA_036963725.1 Parasphingorhabdus sp.
ATCGAGATCAAGGCCTCGGTAGAGAAATCCGGCAAATCGATGTCCGACGCCGAAGTGGCGCTCGCAGCCGAAAAATCTATCCGGGCGATGATGTTGATCCGGACCTACCGGGTGCGCGGACATCTCGGTGCCAATCTTGATCCTCTCGGACTGTCCAAGCTGGAAGAGCCGGCCGACCTGACTCCCGAATTTCACGGCTTCACCGCAGGCGAAATGGACAAGCCGATTTTTCTGGGCGGCGTATTGGGTTTCGACACGGCCACCGTCCGCGAAATCGAAGCGGTGCTGCGCGCCAATTATTGCGGCTCGGTCGGTCTGGAATATATGCATATTGCCGATATCGAGGAACGGCGCTTTTTGCAGGACCGGATGGAAGGCAAAGACGCCGAAATCAATTTTACGCCGGAAGGCAAGAAGGCGATCCTCAACAAGGTGATCGAAGGCGAGGAATATGAGAATTTCCTCGGCAAGAAATATGTCGGGACCAAAAGATTCGGGCTCGACGGCGGCGAATCGATGCTGCCTGCGCTGGAAAACATCATCAAATATGGCGGGCAGGTCGGTGTTCGTGATATCGTTTACGGCATGGCCCACCGCGGTCGTCTGAACATTCTCGCCAATGTTATGGCCAAGCCTTACAAGGTCATCTTCCATGAATTCCACGGCGGCTCGGCAAATCCCGAGGATGTTGGTGGCTCCGGCGATGTTAAATATCATCTCGGCACCTCCACCGACCGCGAATTTGACGGCATCAATGTCCATATGAGCCTGGTGCCCAATCCATCGCATCTCGAAGCGGTCGATCCGGTGGTGCTCGGCAAGGTGCGCGCTCAGCAAGTGGCGCGCGACGATCTGGAAAAACATGACCAGGTGTTGCCGGTCCTTATCCATGGCGATGCCGCATTTGCCGGACAGGGCATTGTCTGGGAATGCCTCGGCTTCTCGGGTATCCGCGGATATAATACCGGTGGTTGTATCCATTTTGTGATCAACAACCAGATCGGATTCACCACCAGCCCGCAATTTGCGCGTAGCTCGCCTTATCCATCGGACGTTGCCAAAGGCGTGCAGGCGCCGATCTTCCACGTCAACGGCGATGACCCCGAAGCGGTGACCTTCGCCTGCAAGATCGCGATCGAATTTCGTCAGCGTTTTGGCCGCGATATCGTGATCGACATGTGGTGCTATCGGCGCTTTGGTCACAATGAAGGCGATGAACCAAGCTTCACCCAGCCGATCATGTATGCCGCGATCAAGAAACATCCCAAGGTCAGCAAGCTTTATGAAGCGCGGCTGGTCGAGGAAGGCGTGATCGACGCGGACTGGGGCGATGCCACCCGCAGCGCTTTTTCCGACCATCTCGAGACCGAATTCCAGGCGGCGGCAGATTAT
The DNA here is from genome assembly GCA_036963725.1 of Parasphingorhabdus sp. Taxonomy (GTDB): domain Bacteria; phylum Pseudomonadota; class Alphaproteobacteria; order Sphingomonadales; family Sphingomonadaceae; genus Parasphingorhabdus. The sequence goes on from JBALUX010000078.1 coordinate 1,393, forward strand.
AAAGCCGACAAGGCCGACTGGTTTGGTGGCCGCTGGCAGGGTCTTCATATTCCCGCCGATCCGGAGACCGCACGGCGCAATGTCGAGACCGCGATTGACCCAAAACTGTTCGACAGTCTCGGCCGGACGCTGACCACGGTTCCCGAAGGCTTGCGCATCCACAAGACATTGGGCCGGGTGCTCGACGCCAAGGCGACGATGTTCAAAAGCGGCGAGAATTTCGACTGGGCAACCGGCGAAGCGCTGGCTTACGGATCACTGGTTTCCGAAGGCTATAATATTCGCCTGTCCGGTCAGGATAGCGGGCGCGGCACCTTTTCGCAGCGCCATGCTGTCTGGGTCGATCAGGATACCGAAGAAAAATATGTGCCTCTGAGCACGGTTCGCCATGGCCGCTTTGAAGTGCTCGACAGCCCGCTGAGTGAATATGGCGTGCTCGGCTTTGAATATGGCTATGCCGGCGCCGATCCGAAAACACTGGTATTGTGGGAAGCGCAGTTCGGCGATTTCGCCAATGGCGCGCAGATCATGATCGACCAGTTCATTGCCTCGGGCGAAGCCAAATGGCTGCGGGCCAACGGGCTCGTGATGCTGTTGCCGCATGGCTATGAAGGCCAGGGTCCGGAACATAGTTCGGCACGGCTGGAACGGTTCCTGCAGCTTTGCGCGCAGGACAATATCCAGGTCGCGAACATCACCACCCCGGCCAATTATTTCCATGTGCTGCGCCGGCAGATGCTGCGTAGCTTCCGCAAGCCGCTGATCATCATGACGCCGAAGTCGCTGTTGCGGCACAAACTGGCGGTATCGAAAGCGGAAGATTTCCAGGGCGACCATCATTTCATGCGGATATTGTCCGACACCAATCCGCCCGCCGACAAGGATGTGAAACGTGTTGTGCTCTGCTCGGGCAAGGTCGCTTATGACCTGATCGAGGCGCGCGACGAGGCGGGCGACAAGAATACCGCGATCATCCGGATCGAGCAGCTTTATCCCTTCCCCGGCGAACCACTGGTGGTCCGTCTGAAGCGGATGACAAATCTCGAGACGCTGGTCTGGGCCCAGGAAGAACCGAAGAATAACGGCAGCTGGCATTTTGTCCGCTCCTATCTGGAAAAATGTCTGGAGCAGGCCGCCGTTGGTCCGGTCGAGCCGGTCTATGCCGGTCGCGCCGCTGCGGCTTCGCCGGCAACGGGGCTCGCCTCGCGGCACAAGCAGCAGCAGGAGCGGTTGATCGCCGAAGCATTGGGGCATGAAATAGTATAAGATGTAACGGCCGTTCCCTGTCTCGGCAGGAACACAGTAAGCTACGAAAGCAGAGTAGAGATTATGGCAATAGAAGTAACAGTCCCGGCATTGGGCGAATCGATCACCGAAGCGACTTTGGGCGAATGGCTCAAGCAGCCTGGCGATGCGGTCGCCGCTGACGAGCCGATTGCCAGCCTGGAAACCGACAAGGTGGCGCTGGAAGTGCCGGCGCCGCAAGCCGGCGTGATGGGCGAGCATAAGGTCGCGGTTGGCGATACGGTCGAAGTCGGCGCGGTCATCGCGACGATTGAAGCCGGTAGCGGCGCGGCTCCGGCGAAAGCTGCGGAGACACCTGTCGACCCACCCGAAAAAGCACCTTCTGTCACCGCCGCCAAGGCTGCAGATAGGCAGGATGAGGTTACCACCAGCATCACCTTGTCGCCGTCGGTACGCCGGCTGGTCCTTGAACATGGTGTCGACCCGAGCCAGATCAGCGGCACCGGCAAGGACGGCCGGCTGACCAAGGCGGATGTCGAGCAATATGTGAAATCCGGTGCGCAGAATAACCAGCAACCGCCGCTGGCGGAAAAAGGCGAAGCCAAGGGCGCGCAGGCGCCATCTGCTACGTCCACGACCGGCAACCGCAACGAAGAACGGGTCCGCATGACCCGCTTGCGCCAGACCGTCGCACGGCGGCTGAAGGAAGCGCAGGACACAGCGGCGCTGCTGACCACATTCAACGATGTCGACATGACCGCGGTGATCGAGACGCGCAGCAAATATAAAGAGCTGTTCGCCAAGAAACATGGTGTGAAGCTCGGCTTCATGGGTTTCTTCGTCAAGGCCGCCTGCATGGCGCTGAAAGACGTGCCCTCGGTCAACGCACAGATTGATGGCGAGGAAATCGTCTATCATGATTATGCCGATATTTCGGTCGCGGTGAGCGCGCCCAACGGTCTCGTCGTTCCGGTCATCCGCAATGCCGAAACAATGAGCTTCGCGGATGTCGAGAATACGATTGGCGATTTTGGCAAGCGCGCCAAGGACGGCAGTCTGACCATGGCGGATATGAAGGGCGGTACCTTCACCATCTCCAACGGCGGTGTATTCGGTTCGCTGATGTCGACGCCAATCATCAACCCGCCGCAGTCAGCCGTGCTCGGCCTGCACCGGATCGAGGATCGCGCTGTCGTCGTCGATGGCGAGATCGTTGTCCGTCCGATGATGTATCTGGCGCTGAGCTATGACCACCGTCTGATCGACGGACGCGAAGCGGTGACCTTCCTGGTGCGGATGAAGGAAGCAATCGAGGATCCGGCGCGGCTTTTGATTGATTTGTAGGATTTTCGTCATCCTGAGCTGGTTTATCTTCGATGGTTTTCAACTCAGGATCCCCCCAGGTGCTGAAACAAGTTCAGCATGACGAGTATAGAGGTGAACTATGACCGACAATTTCGACTATGACCTTCTGATAATCGGCTCCGGCCCCGGCGGCTATGTCGCTGCAATCCGGGCGGCGCAACTCGGCCTGAAGACCGGCTGCATTGAGAGCCGCGATACGCTGGGCGGCACTTGCCTCAACGTCGGTTGTATTCCGTCGAAGGCGATGCTGCACGCGTCCGAGCTTTATCATGAAGCCCATAGCGGCGCGCTGGAGAAATTCGGCGTCAAACTGACCGGCGCGAAGCTCGATCTGAAGCAGATGCTGGCCGAGAAACTGAAGGCGGTCGAAGAGCTGACCGGCGGCATTGCGTTTCTGTTCAAGAAGAACAAGGTCGACTGGATCAAGGGCCACGGCGCGTTTGAAGATGCGCATACGGTCAAGGTCGGCGACAAGAGCTACACCGCGAAAAATGTTCTGATTGCCACCGGCTCTTCGGTGACTCCACTGCCCGGCGTCGAAGTCGACAATGACAAGCAGATCGTGGTCGACAGCACCGGCGCGCTCGAATTGCCTAAGGTCCCGGGTCACATGGTTGTCATCGGTGGCGGCGTGATCGGGCTGGAACTCGGCTCGGTCTGGCTGCGGCTCGGCGCGAAAGTGACCGTGGTGGAATATCTCGACCAGATTCTCCCCGGCATGGACGGCGATATCCGCAAGGATGCGAACCGCATGTTCAAGAAACAGGGCTTTGATATCAAGACCGGTACCAAGGTCACCGGCTGCACGGTCAAGGGCAAGAAAGCGACCCTGACTATGGAACCGGCCAAGGGCGGTGACAGCGAAACGCTCGACGCCGATGTCGTGCTGGTGGCTATTGGCCGCAAGCCGAATATCGACGGTCTGGCGCTGGAAAATTCCGGAGTGGAAACCAACGATCGCGGCCAGATTGAAGTCGGCCACGATTTCCAGACCAAGGTTTCCGGTGTCTATGCCATTGGTGACGTGACGCCCGGCCCGATGCTGGCGCACAAGGCCGAGGATGAAGGCATTGCCGCCGCCGAATTTATCGCCGGACAGCAGGGCATCGTCAATCACGACCTGATCCCCGGCGTGGTCTATACCTATCCCGAAATTGCCAGCATCGGCAAAACCGAGGAAGAGGTGAAAGACAGCGGTGTCGAATATAAAGTCGGAAAATTCCTGTTCGCCGCCAACAGCCGCGCCAAGACCAATCGCGACACCGAGGGCTATGTGAAGATCATCGCCGACGCAAAAACAGACCGCGTGCTCGGCGCGCATATCATCTCGTCGCTCGCCGGCACGATGATCGCGCAGGTCACGCAAGCGATGGAATTCGGCGCGACCTCGGAAGATATTGCCTATACTTGCCACGCGCATCCGACCCATTCGGAAGCGATCAAGGAAGCGGCGATGGCAGTACAGGGCAAGCCGATCCATATGTAATGTGCTCCCGCGCAGGCGGGAGTCCATCTCCCGCTCTGACATCGACACGGGACAGAAATTGATTGCCGGACCCGGTGTCTGTAAATGACCAGGGTTTTTCATTGGAGCGATCAGGAGATGGACCCCGGCCTTCGCCGGGGAACATCAAGGAGCACCGCGTATGAAACATCATAAACTCATGCGCTGGCACGTCTGGCTGGGCTGGCTGATCGGGGTGCCGATCATCATCTGGACCGCCAGCGGATTGCTGATGGTGGTGCAGCCGATCGAAACCGTGCGCGGCAATCATTTGCGCAGCGAGACACCGGCGCTGGATGCCATCAAACCCGTCACGCCCGTGCTCGAGGGACGGCAGGCTAAAAGCCTGACCCTGCAGCAGAATAGTGCAGGCCCGTTCTGGGTGATAGCCTATGCCGATGGCGGCAAGCGGCGGGCGGATGCCGAGACTGGAGCGTTGCTACCACCGGTTTCGGGCGCGGAAGCCAATCTACTGGCGAGTATGGCCCGATCCGACCAAGCTGCGATCCGGTCCGTTACGTTATTTGCCGAGAATCAGGCGCCGATGGAACAGCGAAGCGGCCGCCCGTCATGGCAGGTCGTTTTTGACGACGACGCGCGTTTCTATATCGATGCCGATACCGGTGAGTTGATCGCCGTGCGAACCAGATTCTGGCGCGCTTTCGACTTCATGTGGGGTCTGCACATCATGGACCTGCAGACTCGCGAGGACACCAGCCACCCGATCCTGATCGGTTCGGCAGCGCTCGCTCTGCTGGGGTCGATACTCGGATTTGTCATGCTGTTCACCCGGCGCAGACGAAGGACAGCATCATGAATTCGGTTTTTTTATATAGTGCGCTTGGTTGGCTCGACCTGTTCGGGATCGCCGTATTTGCCATTTCCGGAGCGCTGGTCGCGGCGCGCAACCGGCAGACTCTGGTAACGTTCGGCTTTTTCGCGCTGGTCACCGGTGTCGGTGGCGGAACGGTCCGCGATTTGCTGATCGGCGCACCGGTTTTCTGGGTGCAGGACGCCCGGGTGCCGATCCTGTGTCTCGGCATTGCCTTGCTGGTGTGGCTGACTCCAGTCAAATTCTGGCGACCCGCAGCGGTTGACTGGTTCGACGCAATCGGTCTCGCTGCCTACTCCGTTTTCGGCGCGGCCAAGGCGATGCAGCTGGGGATTGACCCGGTTCCTGCCGCAATCATGGGGATCATTACAGCCAGCGTTGGCGGGGTGATCCGTGATCTGATCTCGGGTGAGCCCTCGATCATTGTCCGTCCGGAACTTTATGTGACCGCAGGCGCGCTTGCTGCTTCCGTATTCGTGCTGCTGGTGCAGATCGGGGTGCAGGGCTTTGTCGCCGCGCTGATCGCCTTTACCGCAGGATTTGCACTGCGAGCTCTGGCTATCGTCAAAGGCCTTTCGCTTCCTGCCTATCGCACTGCCGAAGACAAGGAATAGCCCAGCAGACGGTCGATCCAGCCGGCGGAAGCTTTTGTGTTCCGGGGCACTGCAGTGCCGCATTCGAGGCACAAGGCTTGCACATCTTCACGCACCAGCAAGCCCTGAGCGGTTATCATGGCTTGAACGAAAATTGCCTTCTGACGCTGTGCGGCCCAACCGATCACGCCGGTGACCGGTGCACTTTCCTGCCGGACGAACGGAATGCCTTCAAACGGCAGCCATGAGAGACTGACCTGCGGATCGAGATATTGGGCGTGATAGTCGCCTTCCTTCAGATCGGCGCGCCTGGCAGCTTCCGCGAGCGCTTCCGGCATGCCGCCAAAGCCGTCGACCAGACCCAGTTGCCGGGCGGTGCCGCCGTCCCAGACGCGGCCTTGCCCGATCGTATCGACTTCTGCCGGCGTTTTGCCGCGCGCTGCCGCAACCAGTTTGATGAAGTCACCATAGCTGTCTTCGACACCGGCCTGCAAAATGGCATTGAGATCTTCGCTGAAGCCGCCGACAAAATCCGGTTCGCCCGATAGTGGCGTGGTCTGCACGCCGTCGGCGGTGACCCCCCATTTGGCGAGTGCTTTTTCAAAGCTGGGCAGAACTGCAAATACGCCGATGGAGCCGGTGATTGTATCGGGTTCGGCGAAGATATGGTCGCCTGCGGTCGCGACCCAATAGCCGCCGCTGGCGGCGACATCGCCCATCGAGATGACGATCGGCAGTTTCTTTTTCTTCGCTTCAAGCAACGCCAGACGAATTTCCTCGCTGGCGAAGGCCGAACCACCGGGGGAATCCACGCGCACCACCAGCGCCTTGATTTCGTCTTCGTCCAGCGCGGTGTAAATCAGTTCAGCGATCCGTCCGCTGGCGGCCATGCCGGGGCCGGTGCTGCCGCCGACAATCTCGCCTGCGACGGTGATGACGCCAATCGCGGAACCGTCTGTCTCGACCGGATGTGCGGCTACGAAATCATCATAGTCGATGCTCTTGAAACTGTCCGGCGAGGGCTCTTCATCCGTGCCGACCTGCTCCGCAACAAAGCGGTCAAAGGCGGTCTTGTCACCCAGCTTGTCGATCAGTTTCTGCTGCATTGCCACGGCTGCATAGTCGCCGCCAGCGGCGGTGATGAACGCAGCGGGATCGTCGGCAAATGGCTTGACGTTCGCTTGGGGCCGGGATTTCTTCAATTCGGCCAGCCAGCTGTCCCAAAGCACGCCATAAAGCGCTTCGGAGGCTTCTCGCGATGCGTCCGACTGATCGGCGCGCATATAGGGCTCGACCGCGCTCTTATAGGTACCGACACGATATATATTGGCGGTCACGCCGAGCCGGTCGATCAGGCCCTTATAATAGAGACGGTTGCCGCCGGGGCCGGCAAAAATGATTCCGCCCATCGGGTCCATCCAGATTTCTGTGGCATGGGCGGCGAGCTGGTAGCTGTCGTCGCTATAGAAGCTGGCGAATGCATAAATCGGTTTTCCCGCCTTTTTGGCGCGGGCGAGGGCGTCGCCAATATCGGTCAGGCTGGTCTGGCCACCGCCGACGAAACTGCTGAGGTCGAGCACAATTGCTTTGACGCGGTCGTCTTCCGTGGTGGCATCAATAGCGTGCACGACATCGCGCAAACGATATTCGCGCGGGCTGTTGCCAGCATTGCCAGCCAGAAAATCCTCGAACGAGGGGGCTGCGGGCTCTTCGACAATCACGCCGTTCAGATCGAGCAGCAATGCGCCATCGCGGATAGCGCCGCTATTGGGTTGAGTCGACAGCAGGGCATAAAGCGCGCCGAAAAACAGCAACATGGCGATCAACACCATGCCATCCTTTATTGCGACCAGAAATCTCCACGCCGCCCGCGCAAACTGCATATTCATATCCCCGTTTTGACTGGATTGACCCGTCCTATATGGGATCGGGGCCGAATATTACCAGCGGATAAGACGCGGCACGACCAACCGGCCTAGAATCGCGCACAATGCGACCGCCAGAGAATACCATAGACCGATATAGAATATGCTGTTGAACGGGCAGTGCAGGCTGTAAGCCGCCGCGCCCAGAGCGCCGGATGACATGCCGACGAGCCAGCCCGCGCGTTCCAGAGCAACCGGCGCGCCGCGGCGCAGCCAAAAGACTTGTGCTGCCGCGATACCGCTACCCACGAGCATGCTGATAGTAAGACATTCGACGCCATAGCGCGGCACCAATATCGCCATATTGTCCGGCGCGGCGAGCATTGCCATGACAGCGGCCGTGGCCGGGAAAAGCAGTGCAGCAAATAATGCCCAGATCCAGCCCTTGAAACTGTTGCCAACGGCTGGCTGGCTCATTGCGATCACGGCATAGCTGCTGCTCACACCGAGCAAAAGCAAGGCCCCGCCCCGCAGAAAGAACATCGGATGCGGCATGCCCATCAATATATCGCCGCGGATCCCGGCAGTCATCGCAACCGCCGCCGCAAGGATCGCGGCAATCGCCAGCGTCAGCGCGAGTCCGTCGCGGTTTTTCAGCGGCTTTACCGGCGTCAGTTCTTCGACGAGACGATCTATCATCATGTCCGACATAATATATACTCTTCTACTCTCACTCTGTTTCGACCATCGACGACAGCTTTTTCAGCCCCCGATGGATATTCACTTTGACCAAGGATTCCGACTGGCCGGTCATCGCTGCTGCCTCGTTGATGCTGAGGCCTTCAATCTTGACCAGACCGATCACCTCTGCCTGCTTCGGCGGGATCATGCCGAGCAGCCGTTCGAGGCTGACCTTGGCGGTTACCGTTTCGTCCTGCGGGTCGGCGACCATCTCTTCATAAAGCTGGTCATGCTCGTGCCGGTAAATCTTCCGCAAACTGTCGATCCAGCGGTAGCGGCCGATCGCGGCGAGCCATGGGAGAAATGCCCTAGCGGGATCATAGCTCGCCCGTTTGCGATGCAGCGAGATCAGCGTTTCCTGCACCAGGTCATCAATCGCCGCCGGGTTTATCTTGCGGGCATAATAGCGCCGCAGCCATTTTTCGCATTCGGTGAGCAGGGCCGAATAGCAGAGCTTGTCGCCGCCCTGTGCCTTTATCATCAGGCGCCGAAAAGTTTCTTCATTGGCGATCACCGGATTAGCCGAACTTGTGACCGGTCAACCGGTCCAGCGAGAATATCCCGCCGCCCCGCACGATCAATATGCCGGCCAGAGCTACCCAGATGATATGGGTCTGCCACCAGGCTTCGGGGTAAACGAAAAACTGGATGACCAATGTCATGACCAGCAAGCCGGCGGCACCGATGCGGGTAAACAGGCCCAGCACAATCAGGATCGGCAGAAAATGTTCTGCATAGGTCGCCAGCAGACCGGTGATTTCCGGATAGGGCATGCCATATTCTTCCTTGAACAGGAAAACCGTGGTGTCGCTCATCTGCAACCAGCTGCCGTCCTCGACCTTGGTCCGGGCAGAGCGCCAGAAAATGCCGGCAAGCGCCACGCGGGTAAACAGGAGAGCGATGCCTTCCGGCACGGAACCGCTCATCATGCGGATCATTTTATTGATCATGGACTTCATTGTCATTTTTCCTCGATTCGCGTTAACGCCCCGGCCTGGATCAGCTTGACAATATGCTGCATCGCCGTGGCTTCATCACTCAATTCGAGTGCATGTTGCAAAAGGTTACCCATGGTGGCGCTTTCGGCAATTTTTTCTGCAATGGCCTGTTCTACGCTCGTGAGCGGATGGAATAATATCTGCGCTTCCGGGCGGGCGATCATCAGCGCTTGCGGATCAAAATCGGCCAGCTCCGGCAGCTCCGGTGACAAGGGGCCGGCAAGTTCTATCAGGCGCATAGCCGGATGGAGGACGACCGGGAAAGCCAGCAGATCGGCTTCCGCGAGCGTGGCAATATCGGTCAGGGCAAGGGCTACGGCTTCGGCGCTGCGATAGCTTTCCAGCCAGGCCCATTCAATCCGGGCGAGATCAGTCTCGGTAGCGCCATATTGGCGCTCGCCCAGAAAAGCGGCGAAACCGGCACCGATGTGATTGAGGTTGCAGGCCATGATAGGATCCTGTTCGACATAATCGCGCGAGATGGCGTGAAATTGTTCGTGCCCCATATGGGCGTGCAATCTGGGATAGCTGTCTTCCAGCGCCACCAGCCGGGCGTGGGAGATGGTGTTGGCGTGCGCCTTCAGGCCGAGCAGCGCGCGGGCCTTATCCTCGGTGAACATATCATCGGGAAAATGCGCCGGGCCTTTTTGCAGGCAGGCGATAAAGCGCGACTGGCCTTCAGCGAGCGAGGGCATGGCGTTGCTCTTTCGAAAGGGGCGCGCCCAGAATGGTTTCCGCCTTGGTGACTTCTGCCATCAGCACATCATATTCGGGAATATCCGTGTCCCATTCGATCAGCGTGGCAATCGGGTCGGCGCGTTCGATGAAACGGCGGTAGAGGTCCCAGGTGACGTCGCTGACAATCGAGCCATGATCGTCGATCAGCAATGGTCCGCTGTCATGGCTTTCCGTCGCGTGGCCGGCGAGATGGATTTCGCCGACGATTCCCGGATCGATCGAGTCGATATAGGCTTCCATATCCAGCCCGACATTGGTTGCGGTCACTTCGACATTGTTGATGTCGAACAGCAGGCCGCAACCTGCCTGACGGCAGAGCGCGTGAATGAAATCGGTCTCGCTCATCTCGTCGTCACGATAGGATAGATAGCGGGAGGGATTCTCGATCAGGATCGGACGCTGCAGGCGGTCCTGCACCTTGCCGATTTCGCCGGCGAAATGGTCGAGCGCTTCCTGTGTATAGGGAATGGGGAGCAGATCAGGATAGCGGTCATGGGCGTTGCCGCTCCAGCTGAGATGATCGGACACCATCGCCGGCTGATAGCGGTCGCAAAGCGCGGCCAGCTTGTCGAGATCAGCGCTATTGAGCCCGTCGGCGCTGCCCAGAGACAGGCCAACGCTGTGAAAGCTCAGGGGATAAACCCCGGCGATGGCGGTGAGCCAGCGGTGTGCTGGGCCGCCATCGCCGAAGTAATTCTGTGGATGTACCTCAACCCAGGATGGGTATTTCGCTTCCGGGGCTTCATCCAGCACATTGCTATAATGTACCGACTTGAGACCTATGCCACCCGATGGGGGGAGGGATTGCGGCATAGTTACCACCGAGGAAGCGTGAGGATCAGGAATTGCGGACATCCACGGAATTTAGCGCGTTCAGCCCTTTTTGGGAACCGGTTTCGCATTGCCCTTGTGCGCGGTCAGGGTGCCGCCCATTTTGACGCAGCTGTCCTTGGCGACCATTTTCCAGGCATTGCCCTGATAGTCGGCGGTCGATGTTCCGGCGCAGCTGGTGCCCGGACCGGCGGCACAGTCATTCTTGCCGGCAAGCGCGACGCCATAGCATTTTTCCTTTGCGCCGGCAGCCTGGGCAGCGGTGGCAGACAGGGACATGGTTGCAGCAGCAGCCAGAGCGGCGGCAGCAGCGGTTGTTTTGATCAAAGTAGACATGAAATTTTCCTCTTTAGAAATTGGGGGACCTAGTCCGAACCAGCCGAAGCGGGCTCACACTGACATTCGCCGAGTTCGGCGATCCGGTTACACCCGGCCTCCGTAGCAATGCGGATTGCCGGTGAAACGAATCGCAACGCCTTGGAAATCTAACAAAAATGGAGATAAATATTTTCCGCCCTTTCCCTTGACGGCGGATGAATAGCTATTACATGGACTTCGTTAGCACTCGAAAGGAGAGAGTGCTAATTCACACAAATTCTGCTCTGTCGACCGGCTGCAACGGCTGGTCTGAAGAGATTTGGATTGGACAAGAAAGGGAAATCTATGAAATTTCGTCCATTACATGACCGTGTACTGGTGCGCCGCGTTGAAGCGGACGCAAAGACCGCTGGCGGCATCATCATTCCGGATAGTGCACAGGAAAAGCCATCCGAAGGTAAGGTTGTCGCAGTCGGCAACGGCCTGAAAGACGACAATGGCAAAGCCACTCCACTCGACGTCAAAAAAGGCGACAAGATCCTGTTCGGCAAATGGTCCGGCACGGAAGTCACCGTCGACGGCGAAGAGCTGATCATCATGAAGGAAAGCGATATTCTCGGCATTCTCGAGAAATAAGCGCTTACCCCATCATCTTTTCAATCAACTAAGCAGAGGAAAATATCATGGCTGCTAAAGACGTAAAATTTGGTCGCGACGCTCGCGAACGCATCCTCAAGGGTGTGAACACGCTGGCTGACGCCGTTAAAGTAACCCTCGGCCCCAAAGGCCGTAATGTTGTGCTCGACAAGAGCTTTGG
>JBALUX010000079.1:0-12587 GCA_036963725.1 Parasphingorhabdus sp.
ATATAGCGGTTTACTTCCGCTTCGATATTGGCTTCGCTCAGCGCTGTATTGTCGGTCATGAAGTCGATCGCCCGCTGCTTGCTCCAGCCCTTGCTGTGGATGCCGGTGTCGACCACCAGCCGGCAAGCACGCCACATTTCATAGGATAGCCGCCCCATATTCTTGGCTGGTGTATCATAGAGGTCCATCTCGATTCCCAGCCGTTCGGAATAGAGACCCCAGCCTTCGACAAAGGCTGTGAAAAACGCGCCATGTTTGCGGAAGTCCGGCATGTCCAGTTCCTGCTGCAACGCGATCTGCTGGTGGTGACCGGGCACCGCTTCGTGCACGCTCAGCGCGGGGATTTCCCAAAAAGGCCGCTGGTCGAGCTTCGACGTGTTGACATAATAATAGCCGGCAATGCCTACCTCGGGCGAGCCGGGATTATAATAAGCGGTGGTCGTGCCTTCCGCGGTCTCCGCAGGGATTTCCTTGATGCCATACGGCAGCCGCGCCAGCTTGCCGATGATCGAGGGCATTTTACCATCGATGATCTTGGTCACCCGGGCGACTTTCTCCATCAGCTCTTCCGGCGTCTTGGCATAATATTGGGGATCGGTGCGGAGATGTTCGATAAACGCTTCGCGGCTGTCATAGCCCGCCTCTTTGGCAACCTCGACCATCTCGGTGCGGATTCGTGCCACTTCGCTGAGGCCGATATTGTGGATTTCGTCGGCTGACTTTGTCGTGGTCGTCATCTGCCGGATGCGGAAATCATAATATTTCGCGCCGCCGGGCTGCGCCGAGACGCCGGGTGCCTTGGCGCAGTTCGGGGCATAATCTGTCATATACCAGTCGAGATGCTTCTTCACTGCGGGGTTGATGACAGTGGTGATGGTTCCCGCGGCTTCTGCGGCCAGCTTGTCGAATGTCGACTGGTCAATTGTTTCCGGACGCTTGCGGGTGAAGGGCTGATAGAAACGCGATTGCGTGGCATCATCGGTAAGCAGGCCGGAAATGCTGGTTTCATAGCCAACCATCGACACGCAGGGCTGGACATAGCCACCGGCGAGCGCCTGGTTGGCAACCGTGATCGACTGCTCATTGATCTTGGCATATTGTTTCAGCCGGTTGATATAGGTCCGGTAATCCTGCGCGTTGCGGAACGGCAGGTTGTTTTGCATGCTGGCAAAATTCTGGTGCCAGCCGCCGCGATTTGTGAAATTGATGGTGCGCTGGCCATAGCTGTTCGCCTCGATCTGTTCAGCGAGCGACCGGCGCAATATGCCATAGTTGGTCTTGTCATCTTCGCTCAGGGTCGCGGTGTCGATCGCGTCCAGTTGCGCAAGCCAGGCTTTTGCCTTTGCGACGCGGCTAACTTCTGCCTCGAGACTGGCATCGCTGACCCGGCCGACCGGATCGTCGACGCCGAGCGAGGAAGCAAATTCCGGATATTGGTCCAGCTGATAGGCCCAATAAGCATCGATGATATCATGCAATTCGGAGGATGTCCGGCTGGCATCCGCTTGTGCGTAAACCGGTTCACTGACCAGCATCGCCAGTGGTGCCAGCATAGCCAAACTTGTTCTGCGCATTATTTTCTCTCCGAAACTGTCGTGATAATATCTCTGGCAACTATCGTGAATGATCGGCGGCTTTAGTCAAGCCTGATTTTGGAGGCGGAGCAGCCGGGCGCGCAAATTCATGGCGGTTTGAAAAGGAATGGCGGCGATGGTGAGCGGCGCAATCGTTGAGCCACCGGCAATACCGATGGTGAGTGTCGCGAGATCGAGCGGATGATCGAGCGGCCTTTGGCTGACGTCGATGGTTTGTATCTTGCGAAGCGGCAGGATGGTCAACCTGCGTCGCCACCAGCCGGATCGGACATATAACCGGCTGTCTGTAAGGGCATATTGATGGTGCCGCCAGTTGAGGTAATTGATCAGGCTGACCGGGACTGCCAGCAGCATGATGCCGAAAAACCCGGCATGGACGAACAATCCGGTGCCTAAGGCGATCGCCGTGAGCAGCAGCGAGGCCATGATTGCTCCGCGCCACCAGAAGGCCGGGTTGACGCCCTGAAATATCAGGTCGGCGGGTGCCTGGCGAATGGCGCATTCGTCAAGGATCGGATCGATTTCTGCCAGACTCGCGCAGGGCGCGGCGCTATGGTCCGTCTCGCCACTGGCGTCACTCGCCAGTGATGTGAATTTCAGATGATACCAGCCGAAGCGCGCGCGAACCGGACCGGTCTGCAGGATTGCCGCCTGAACCCGATGGATCGGCATCACCATGTCGGTCAGGGTGAACAGCCCGCGCCGCCGCCGGAAACCGGGCTGTCCGCTATCGACCCGGTCCAGCCGGAAGCCATATTCGCGCACGAAAGTGCGGACGATTCCGCTGACAAAGCCTATCAGCACCAGCGACAGGATAGCGGCCAGCGCGCCGCCGATGCGGGCCCATGAACCAAAAGCGTTGATCGTGTCCTGTTCCGGAAACGCATCGATCCAGCTGCGCGGATCGAAGAATCCGTCGGGCAGCAGGAAATCCAGATTCTGCGCGAGGGCGCCGAGAATTGCCAGCAGGACGAAGGAGAAATTGAACAGTCCGGCGATCAATATGCGGCGGTTGTCCATCGCAAATAGCGGCGGTGTGTCGACTGTGTTGGGATGGTCTTCCGCCGGGGTCTTGGCTGCGCGCAATCCCGCTTTATAGTCGCGGATCGTGTCACGCAGCTGCTCTGCGTCAGCTCGCGACAGCGCGTCGAGTTGGCCATCTTCGCCACCGCCGGAACCGGTTTCCAGCGCTACCGTGGCCAGACCCAATATCCGACTGATCAGCTTCTGCTCGAGGCTGACATCCTGAATCCGGTCGAACGGGATCGACCGGTTGTTGCGATTGAGCAGGCCGCTCTTGATCCGGATTTCCCGCGATGTGACCTGATAGGTAAAGCGCGACCAGATCAGTGTGGTGACGCCGACAACCAGTGTGATCAGAGCCAGTGCGGCGAGCCCGGTATAGGCGATATTCTGATCGAACAGGCTGAAATGCAGGACGATTATCGCGACGATATTCCGGCCCAGCATCGACAGTGATTTCAGGATGATGCTGAGCGGGTGCAGCCGCCGAAAGGGCGCTGCATCGCGATTCCGCGCTATTGTCGCCTCGTCGTTCATATCATGTCTTGGCGGATATGGCCCTTGATCGTCTCGCGCATATCCTCGGCATCGGCAGTGGCGAGTCCGGGCAGGGTGACGATACTGTTGTGCGTTCCGGCGGTGTGCACGATCAGGGTCGAGAGGCCGAACATCCGCTGCAGCGGGCCCTGTGCGACATCGATATGCTGGATCCGGTTGAACGGGACGATCGTGTCGGTGCGCCAGAGGAAGCCGCGGAGCACGCGCAATTGCTCGTCGCCCATATCATAGCCCCAGCGGCGATAGATACGGTTGGGCAGGACGAAGACCAGCAGGATGGCAAAAATCGCGACGGGACCGAGGACCAAAGCGGGCTGCACCTCATGATGCATATAGAGCAGCGTTTCGGCGACCGATGCCAGTAAAAGCAGGATCAGCGCCCGCAGGATCATATTGACCCGGATCAGGCTTTTCTGCGGCGGATGGAGCGGTGTCAGGCCCTGATTATAGCCGGGTGACGGGTCCGGTTCCATGCCAGCGAACGGGTCATCATTGGAAGATTTGGAAGCATGTTCGGTCATGGACCGGCTATGGCGGACCTGTGTTAGCAAGGCAAGACGGATGATGTCTTGCGAATGCTATCATATTGCTACCGTGCCAGCGCGGTTTCGGCCTGTTCGATCAAGGATTTGATAATTTCGGCCACGGATTCTTCGGCTTTGACCATGCCGACCGACTGTCCGGCCATGACACTTCCGTGCTCAATATCGCCATCTATGACCGCTTTTCGTAACGCTCCTGCCCAAAAATGTTCAATTTGTAGCTGCGCTTCGCCCATTTCTATCGCGCCGGAATCCAGTAATTTGGCGACTTCGATCTGCTTGCGGGTAAATTCCTCGGTGCCCTTGTTCTTCAGTGCCCGCACCGGGATCACTGGCAGGCGCGGATCGACCTGGACGCTGGTGATCGCATCGCGGGCGTTGCCGCGGATGAAGGCTTTCTTGAAATCGGGATGGGCAATCGATTCATGGGCGCAGACAAAGCGCGTGCCGAGCTGGACGCCGCTGGCGCCCATTTCGAGATAGGCGGCGATCATTTCGCCGGTTGCAATCCCGCCGGCGACAAAGACCGGCAACTGGCTGGCAATTTCAGGGAGTATTTCCTGGGCCAATACCGAAGTCGACACCGGACCGATATGACCGCCGGCCTCCATGCCTTCGATGACGATCGCATCAACGCCGGAACGGACGAATTTCTTGGCCAGCGCCATGGCCGGGGCAAAGCAAATGACTTTCGCGCCGGTTTCCTTGATCGCTTCGAGGCTACCCTTGGGCGGCAGACCCCCCGCCAGCACCACATGAGTCACCGCATGTTTGCCGCAGACCGCGATCAACTCCATCAGATCGGGATGCATGGTGATCAGATTGACGCCGAACGGCTTGTCGGTGCGCTTCTTCGTCTCGGCAATTTCGGTATCGAGCAAATCCGGCGTCATCGCGCCGCAGGCAATCACGCCAAATCCGCCGGCGTTGGAAATCGCGCTGACCAGATTGCGCTCCGATACCCAGGACATCGCCCCGCACATGATCGCGGTCTCGCAGCCGAGAAAATCGGTACCGCGTTGCATGAGATGAGATAAATTTGAGTCAGTCATTTTGTTATTTCTTCCAGAATGGCCCACAGTTCCTCTAAGGATTTGGGATGGAAACAGTTAAGATGTTTTGACTTAAGGTATCCGTGGGTACCGGAATGGTAACCCGGTCGCCCCTTTTTGGCAGGTGCCCCATCTTTCTGGAAACCTTCAAAGCGTTCTTCGTACTTGATTTCTCTTATTTTAGCGGACGATATTGGTCGATATGCGACCCAAACGTTCAATTGATCCTTTAGTTTTTCAATCACAACTAGAGGCTTACTTTTATGGGTAAACCGAACGAGCTTTTTCTTTTCTTCGTAGAAATCAATATCGCGATGTCCGGTAGTCAAACAAATCGCGGCCCGAACGAGATCACCGCAGTCGTCAAAGCTAAGCGACACTAAGCCGCATCCTCGGCATCCAGGCCATAAGCCGTGTGCAGCACGCGCAGTGCCAGTTCGGTATAATCTTCCTCGATCAGCACGCTGACCTTGATTTCCGATGTGGTGATCGCCTGAATATTGACGCCGCGATCGGCCAGCGCCTTGAACATGGTGGCGGCGATACCGGCGTGGCTCTTCATGCCGACGCCGACGACGGAAATCTTGGCGACATTGCTGTCGGGGATCAGGCGGTTGAAGCCGATGCCTTCGCGGGCGCCTTCCAGCACCTGCATCGCCTGGTCGAGATCGGCGCTGGGTACGGTGAAGGTCACGTCGGTTTCGCCCTTTTCGCGGCCGACATTCTGGATGATCATGTCGACGTTGATCGCCGCATCGGCGAGCGGCGCAAAAATATTGGCAACCGCGCCGGGCTTGTCGGGGACGCGGGTCAGGGTGATCTTGGATTCATTCTTGTCGTGGGCGATGCCGGTAATCAATTGGCCTTCCATATCGTCCGTCTCCATTTCGTCTTCGCTGATAATCATTGTTCCGGGCAGGTCGTCGGCGGTAAAATTGGTGTTTTCGTCGGTGAAGGAAGACAGCACCTGGATGCGCACGCCTTCTTTCATCGCAAGGCCAACCGAGCGGGTCTGCAAAACTTTTGCCCCGACGCTGGCCAGTTCCAGCATTTCCTCGAAGGTCACGGTCTTCAGCTTGCGCGCGCGGGTGACGATCCGGGGATCGGACGTATAGACGCCATCGACATCGGTATAGATATCGCAGCGATCGGCCTTGACCGCGGCCGCTATGGCGACGGCACTGGTATCGGAGCCACCACGTCCCAATGTCGTGATCCGGCCATCCTCGCTAATACCCTGAAAACCGGGAATGATCGCGATCTCACCGCTCTTCATGGCTGCGCTCAGCGCCGTTGCATCGATAGAGTCAATCCGTGCCTTGCTATGCGCCTCGATCGTATGGATCGGCATTTGCCAGCCAAGCCAGCTGCGCGCCTTTGCGCCCAGAGATTGCAAGGCGATGGCGAGAAGACCCGAAGTCACCTGTTCGCCCGAGGCGACGACCACGTCATATTCAGCCGGATCGTAGAGCGAACTGGCTTCGCGGCAGAAATTGACCAGCCGGTCGGTATCGCCGGCCATGGCGGATACGACGACTGCCACTTCGTGCCCGGCGTCGGACTGCTGTTTGACGATCTGCGCTACCCGGCGGATACGTTCGATTCCGGCCATCGAGGTGCCGCCAAATTTCATCACTATGCGTGCCATGCTGCTGTCGGTAAAACTTTCGATAAAAAGGGCCTGAACAGGATTGAAAAGCCTGATAAAGAGGGGGCATGACAAAGGCAAGTAGCACAATCAAGCCCGAAGAAGCCGCGCATTTTGGCGCGCTAGCCGCAGACTGGTGGGACCCCAAGGGCTCTTCCGCCATGTTGCACCGGCTGAATCCGGTGCGGCTTGGCTATATCCGCGACGCGATAGATCTGCATTTTCATTGTGACAGCAGTTTTCTGAAGCCGCTTTCCGGCAAGAGCGCGCTCGATGTCGGTTGCGGTGCCGGGCTGCTCTGCGAACCGCTGGCCAGACTCGGCGCGCGCGTGACCGGGCTAGATGCGGCAGCGGAAAATATCGCGGTGGCCAAGGCGCATGCCGGACCGCAGGGGCTGGATATTGATTATCGCAACGAGGCAATCGAGGATTTTACGGGCAGGGGGTTTGATCTGGTGACCTCGCTGGAAGTGATCGAACATGTCGACGATCCGCAGGGATTCGTGAACGGTCTAGCCAAGGCTATGGCTGATGATGGCTTGATGATCATCTCGACCCCCAATCGCACGGCGCTGTCGAACCTGTTGCTGGTCGAGCTGGCCGAGCGGACCGGGCAGATTCCGCGCGGAACCCATCATCACGAACAGTTCATCACGCCGGAAGAGCTGGAGAAGCTGCTCAACAGCGCCGGTCTCGAGGTCGTGGACACCAGCGGTCTGTCCTACAGTCCGGCCAAGGGCTTTGCACTGTCCGACAATCTGTCGCTCAACTATCTGATGACTGTCGTCAAAGCCTGATGGTCGATGTCCGGCCTTATGCCATTGACGACAAGAACGCCTGCCTTGCCCTGTTTGACAGCAATGTCCCGGATTTTTTCGATCCGACAGAGCGTCATCTGTTTGTCGACTTTCTCGACCGGCCGAAAGGGCAGTATTTCTGCATCGAAAAGGACGGGCAGATTGTCGGTTGCGGTGGCTTTGCCAGGGAGGGGCGGGGGCAGGCGCGCTTTACCTGGGGCATGGTCGATCAGGCGCTCCACGGCGACGGTCTCGGACGGCTGCTGACCGAGCATCGGCTGCAGGAAATTATCAGGTCCGGCGACTATAGCGAAGCCGACCTTTCCACCACGCCACGGATCGCGCCCTTTTTCGCAAAATTCGGATTTGTCGAAACCGGCCGGGAAAAAGACGGCTTTGCGCCCGGCATGGACAAGGTGTTGATGATCAAGACGCTTTAAGAGGTTGTCGTAACCAGACCCCGGATCAAGTCCGGGGTTGACGCTGCGGAACGCTATCGCATTCCGTGGCGCGTCAAAAATCCACTTTTTCATAATGGGGCGGCGGTGCGATCACTTCCATCCGTTCCGACAATAAGGGCCGGAAGGAAGGCCGGGATTTGAACATGCTGTACCAGGCCTTGGTTTGTTCGTGCCCGGTCCAGTCGATCGTGCCGAGATAGTCTGCAACGGAAATCTGCGCTGCCGCCGCGAGGTCGGCGAGGCTCATCGTCGCCCCGGCCAGCCAGCTGCGGTGGTCGATCAGATAGTCGACATAGTCGAGATGCGAATTCGCCCGGCGCATCGCTTCGCGCAAGATCTTGGCATCGGGCGGCTCGCGCCGGACCAGCCTTTTGTGCATCCGCTCGTGCAGCATCGGCGCGGTGACGTCGCCGTAAAATTGTTCGTCAAACCAGGCGACCAGACGCCGGATCTCGGCCCGGTTTACCGCCGTGCCGTTGATCATCGGGGCCTTCTCGACCGTTTCCTCGATATATTCGCAAATGGCGACGCTATCGACCAGCTGGATGTCGCGCTCGCTATGTTTCATCACCGGGGTGCGGCCGGTCGGGTTCATCGCCAGAAATTCGTCGCGCTGATCCCATGGCGATTCGCGGACAAGTTCATAGCCAACCGACTTCTCGCCCAGCAACAAGCGGACTTTGCGGGAAAACGGACAAAGGGGGAATTGGTACAACTGCCACATGGGTCGGTGTTAATCGCGATTGGAGACTTGCGAAAGCAATTTACTGTAAAAAAGGATTTTATAACCTTTGCGGACTAGAGATATTTGCAAACGGGGTGAACAAATTTTGCAGACGGGATCGGAACAGGCGGCGGGATATCGCACGGCAATCAACGCGTTTCGCGGATTTGCCTCGCTCTATGTCGTGCTCTACCATCTTCGCTATTATAATGATTTCGACTGGTTCGGCGCGTTTCCGATGGTGCGCTATGGCTATATTGGCGTCGATTTCTTCTTCATTCTCAGTGGCTTGATTGTATCCCACGTCTATCTGTCGAAATCCGCGGCGGGCGGTCCCGATTTCTGGAAAAAATTCATCTGGTATCGCGTCGCCCGGCTGTTTCCGGTGCATCTGCTGATCATGCTGCTGATGTTGCTGGCTGCGGTGGTGCCGCCGCTGCTAGCCGGGGGCGACCCGGCGCTAGACGCACAGGCCTATAAGGACTGGTTTCTGCTGACCTTTCTGGTGCGGCAATGGACCCTGCCTGCCGACTATGCCTGGAACAGTCCGGCCTGGTCGATCAGCGCCGAGTTTTTTGCCTATCTGGTCGTTTTTCCGCTGATTGCCTATTTCACCCGCAACAATATGGGCCGGTCCGCGGGCGTGATGCTCGTCTTTGTCGGATCGCTATTGCTGCTGCTGATGACGGCCAGCACCGGAACGATCAATGTGAAGGCCCATGCCGGTCCGCTGATTCGTGTGTCCGGCGGGTTCATGCTCGGCAGCGGGCTATATCTCATATTGTCGTCTCTCAGGACGGTGCGAAACTGGGACCGTTTGCTTGGGTTCAGCCTGGCCGCGATGGTGATCATCATGATGGCGGCACCGGTCATGGACGCCGCGGGCATGCCGGTCGATCTTGTGCTGATCGCAGCGCTGGTGGCGACCATAAGCTGCACCTATCTCGCCAGCGGACCGGTTGCCGACTGGCTGTCGAGGCCCGGTCTGTTCTGGCTCGGCGAAATTTCCTTCGCGCTCTATCTTTGTCATATACCGATGGCCCGCCTGTGCAGATATGTCGCCGACCAACTGGAATGGGAACGCGGTTTCGGTTTCGGACTGCTGACTGTGGCCCTGTCGATCGCCACTGCCCATCTGCTGTACCGGCTGGTCGAACTCCCCGCTCGTCAGATCATGCGGCACTGCTATTCCCGGCTTGCCCCGCGTCCCGGCCTGGTCAGCTGCTAGACAGGCGTTTCATCGGCGACTTCTGTCCCACTAGTCTGGCTGATAGATGGCCAACCGGTTGCCGGAAGGATCCAGGCATTCGAAACGCCGTCCGCCGGGGAAGGCGAAAATCTCTTGGACGATTTCGCCGTTCGCGGCCTTGACCTGCGCAAGCGATGCTTCGAGATCATCGGTCTGGAAGGTGGGCATCGGCGCGACCGGTTCGGGCCCTGCGGCTAGTCCGATATCGACCGGACCGCCCTCGACCGCAGCATAGCCCGGACCATAATCGGTGAAGGCAAAGCCGAAGGCCTTTTCGTAGAAGGCTTTGCTGGCGGGCAGGTCGGCGGCTTTCATTTCGAGATAGTTCGGGGTGATTGTGGGCATGGCCTGGCTCCTGCTACGGATCGGAAATGCCGAGCCTAGCATATTGGCGAGATGGTCTCATAACCATATCTGTTAGACCATCACTCCGCCGCTTCGATTGCCTCTTTATCCGACAAGGGATGCGCGATCCGGCTGACCATTTCCTTCGGGCAGACCTGCCAGAAGCGTTCGCGCCAGCGGTCCCAGTCGCGCAGGATTGATTCCGACCATTTGCTGTCGGTGGTCTTGTGGTGGCGCTCGATCAGTGCGTGCAGATGGGCTTCCCAATAGGCGCTGTCGAGGCGCTGCCAGATGATGCTCTCGCCATTGGCGTGTTTCTCGAAATTATCGTCGATATCGAGAATGAAGGCCATGCCGCCGGTCATGCCGGCGCCGAAATTGCTGCCGACAGAACCCAGGATGACGGCATTGCCGCCGGTCATATATTCGCAGCCATTGGCGCCGCAGCCCTCGACCACGACATCGGCGCCGCTGTTGCGCACGGCGAACCGCTCGCCAGCCTGCCCGGCTGCGTAGAGCTGTCCGGCGGTCGCGCCGTAGAGCACGGTATTGCCGATGATTGTATTGTTCTGGCTGACCAGCGGCGAGCTGACCATCGGGCGGACGACAATCTTGCCGCCGCACAGGCCCTTGCCGACATAATCATTGGAATCGCCGAACACTTCCAGCGTGATCCCCTGACAGAGGAATGCGCCGAGCGACTGGCCGGCCGATCCGCGCAGGCGGATATGGACATGATCCTCGTTGAGCGTGCTCATGCCATATTTGGCGGTGATCTCGGCGGAGAAGCGGGTGCCGACGGCGCGGTGGGTGTTGCGCACCGTATAGGTGAGCTGCATCTTCTCGCGCCGCTCGAACACCGGCTTTGCGTCGTCGATCATGTCCGCGTCGAGACTGTCCGGCACTTCGTTGCGCGGGGTATCGATGTTGAAGCTGCGCTGGTCATCCCGCGCGTCGACCTTGGCGAGGATCGGGTTGAGGTCGAGATCGTCGAGATGCTCGGCACCGCGGCTGACCTGGCGGAGCAATTCGGTGCGGCCAATGATCTCGTTCAGCGAGCGATAGCCGAGTCGCGCCAGTATCTCGCGCACTTCCTCGGCCATATAGGTCATCAGATTGATCACCTTTTCCGGCGTGCCGGTGAATTTTTCGCGCAATTTCTCGTCTTGCACGCAGACACCGACCGGGCAGGTGTTGCTGTGGCACTGGCGGACCATGATGCAGCCCATCGCGACGAGGCTGAGCGTACCGATACCGAATTCCTCGGCGCCCAGGATCGCGGCGATGACGATATCGCGGCCGGTCTTCAGCCCGCCATCAGTGCGCAGCTTCACCCGGTGGCGCAGGCCGTTGAGGGTGAGCACCTGATTGGCTTCGGTCAGGCCCATTTCCCACGGCGTTCCGGCAAATTTGATCGAGGTTTGCGGCGAGGCGCCGGTGCCGCCGGTATTGCCGGAGATCAAAATGACATCGGCATGCGCCTTGGCGACGCCGGCGGCAATCGTGCCGATACCGGCCGAGGAGACCAGCTTGACGCAGACCCGTGCGCGCGGATTGATCTGCTTGAGATCGTAGATCAGCTGGGCGAGATCCTCGATCGAATAGATATCATGATGCGGCGGTGGCGAGATCAGGGTGACGCCGGGCGTCGAGTGGCGCAGCTTGGCGATAAATTCGGTGACCTTGAAACCGGGCAGCTGGCCGCCTTCGCCGGGTTTTGCGCCCTGGGCGACCTTGATCTCGATTTCCTCGCAGGCGCCGAGATATTCCGAGGTCACGCCAAAACGGCCGGAAGCGACCTGCTTGATCGGGCTCGAGGCATTGTCGCCATTTTCGAAAGGCTTGTAGCGGCGCTTCTCCTCGCCGCCTTCGCCGGACACGGATTTCGCGCCGATCCGGTTCATCGCGATGGCCAGCGTCTCGTGCGCTTCCGGGCTGAGCGCGCCGAGGCTCATGCCGGGCGTGTTGAAGCGCTTGCGGACTTCGGTGATCGCCTCGACCTCGTCGATCGGCACCGGCACCGGCGCGTAGTTGAACTCCATCAGATCGCGCAGATAGATCGGCTCCATCTCGCGCACCGCCTGCGAGAATTGCAGATAGGAAGAGTAGCTGTCATGGGCGACCGCCGATTGCAGCAGGTGCATCATATGCGCGCCATAGGCATGGGCTTCGCCGCCATCGCGCTGCTTGTAGAAACCGCCGACCGGCAGGCGCACGACCGCCGGTTCGAAAGCCGCTGCGTGCTTTTCCTGGGCGTTGATGAACAAGGAGGCATAGCCTTCGCCGGATATCTTGGTCGGCATGCCGGGGAACAGGTCGTTGCACAGGGCGCGGGACAGACCGACGGCTTCGAAATTATAGCCGCCGCGATAGCTGGAAATTACCGCGATGCCCATTTTCGACATGATCTTGAGCAGTCCTTCGTCGACCGCTTTCTTGTGGCGGGCGAGACATTCGTCAAAGCTGAGGTCGCCGAACAGGCCGCGGGCGTGGCGGTCGGCAATAGCGGCTTCCGCCATATAGGCGTTAACCGTGGTCGCACCGACACCGATCAGCACGGCATAGCAATGGGTGTCTAGACATTCGGCGGCCC
>JBALUX010000080.1:0-12553 GCA_036963725.1 Parasphingorhabdus sp.
GAACCGGACCAGCTGAGCATGCTCAACGAACGGCAGGACTCATCCGGCACCGCGCGCGAACATGAACCATCCGGCGACCTGCCCCGCCTCAAACAATCAGCGAACTGACTATGAAATTTGAAGGTCAACTGGCGCTCGTTACGGGTGCAAGCCGCGGTATCGGTGCGGCAACCGCCCTGACATTGGCCAAGGAAGGCGCCCATGTCGTAATCACCGCGCGCAGCGCCGATGATCTGGAAAAGATCGAAGAGCAGATCCATCTTGCTG
This sequence comes from Parasphingorhabdus sp., assembly GCA_036963725.1. Classification (GTDB taxonomy): domain Bacteria; phylum Pseudomonadota; class Alphaproteobacteria; order Sphingomonadales; family Sphingomonadaceae; genus Parasphingorhabdus. The sequence continues at coordinate 268 of JBALUX010000080.1, forward strand.
GCGGCGCCGCGACCATCGCGCCGCTCGATCTGACCGATGGTGACAGTATCGGTCGTCTGGCCACAGCCATATCCGGCCGCTGGGACGGGCTCGACATATTGGTGCTCAACGCTGCCATGCTCGGATCGCTGGGCCCCGTTCCCGCGATCGACGGCAAGGAATTCAACAAGATCCTGACGCTCAACCTGATCGCGCAGCAGGCGCTGATCGCCGGCTTTGATCCGATGCTGCGCAAAAGCGCCAACGCCAGGCTGGTTGGAATTACCAGCAGCGTCGGCCGCAAGCCGCGGGCATTTTGGGGCGCTTATGGTGCATCAAAGGCCGCTTTCGAGACACTTTTGCTCAGCTATGGTGAAGAAATGCGCAATTTGGGCAAGATTCGTACGGCAATTGTCGATCCCGGCAAGACCCGCACCGAAATGCGGGCCAGCGCCTATCCGGGCGAGGACCCATCCACGCTCAAGCCGCCCTCCGCTGTCGCAGACCGCCTCGTCGAAATATTGGCGAGTGATTTCGAAACCGGCGAGCGGTTCGAAATCACCCAACCCTAATCAGTTAGCCGGCGCAGCCTCGCTGTCCAGATAGGCCTGCACCGCACGATAGAAAGCATCGCGCCCGGCCTTCTTGTCATCCGGCGTTGCCCGCGGCCAATTACCATTGCCGGCAATCACAAGCTTGCGCTTCGGATCGACAAAAATGCCCTGTCCGAAGATGCCCTGAGCGGCAAAGCTGCCATCATCGAACGTCCACCACTGATAGCCATAACCGGCTCCCGGCACGCCGATATCAGCCTGTTTGGTGCCGGCTTTTTCATACCAGCCATCGGGCACGACCGACGTGTCACCAATCTTGCCGCCGTTCATAGCGAACTGGCCGAAAAGCGCGAAATCGCGCGTGGTAGCCGAGATACAGCAGCCGCCGATTTCCTTGCCGCCGTCATTCAATATCCAGACCGCATTTTCGGCCATGCCATAAGGTTTCCAGACCTTTTCGGAGAGATATTCGGAGAGCGTTTGTCCGGTCGCCTTGGCCACCAGAACACCGATCAAATTGGTCTCGCCGGTATTATATTGCCAGCGTGTGCCCGGCTCGGCCTCGTTGACCAAAGTCTTCATATAAAGAATCACCGGATCCACGCCGTCTTTCGATTTGGTCGTGTTGAACCGGGCAACATCGCTATTCTTGTCTTCATAATCCTCGTTCCATTTCACGCCCGAGGTCATCGTCAGCAGCTGTTCGACGGTCACGCCGTCATAGCCGCTGCCCTTCAGTTCCGGGATATAGGTGGTCAGAGGATCGTCGAGCGACTTGATGAAACCGTCCTTGATCGCCGCACCGACCAGCGTCGACACGAGAGACTTGGCGACCGAGAAACTGGTCCAGCGATCATCCTTGGTAAAATCCATCCGATATTCTTCGAGCCTGACCTTGCCATCCTGCAAGACAACCAGTCCGGCCAGCCGCTGGTCGGCCATATAATCGTCGATAGATATACCGGCACTATCGGTGCCATCAGCTGCTGGCAATATAGCCGGCAGCGGTTCTCCGGCCGGGATTTCCCGGATCGTATCACCCGCCTCGATCGTCCGGGTGGTGGTCAGCACCTCCATCTGCCGGAACGCATTGTCGCGTTGATCCTGGGTCCAGAACAGCACGTTCTCGTCAGTCGGCAAGCCGGCGGCATTGGCCGCGACTTTCTGCACCTGCTCGCAGGCTGTCAGGCTGATGCAGGCAACACCCAGCATCGCCATTTTTCCGATAAATCTCATTATTCCACTCTCCCGTTTTTATCATATTTTTATCAGCGTTACTTGTGCGACATTGATGCCGCCGCCGCGAAAACCGCCTTCGCAATAGGCCAGATAATAGCGCCACAAACGAACGAACCTCTCGTCGAATCCGGTCGGTAGCGCCCCGCGCTCGACCGCCTCATCGAAGCGCTCGCACCAGATTTTCAAAGTCTCCGCATAGTCGAGACCAAAATTTGTCTGATCAGTCCATTGCAGGCCGCGTTCCTCGGCCAGCGCCCGGAACCGGCTCTCCGAAAGCAGCATGCCGCCGGGGAAAATATAGGTCTGGATGAAATCGGCGCTGCTGGCATATTGTTCGTAAATATCATCCGCGATGGTGATATATTGCAGCGCCGCGCGCCCGCCCGGCTTCAGATTGCGAGCGATGCAGTCGAGAAAATCGGGCCAATATTGCTGGCCGACAGCCTCGACCATTTCAACGCTGGCGATCGCATCATACTGGCCTTCCACGTCCCGGTAGTCCTGAATCAGGAACTGCGCCTCGGGATGATGTTCTCTCGCCCATGCGGTCTGTTCGTCGGACAAAGATATGCCGGTCACGTCGAGACCATGGTCGCGCGCAAGACTGCCGGAAAGCGCGCCCCAACCGCATCCGATTTCCAGCACGCTGTCGCCCGGGCTGGTCGCCAGCCGCTGCGCTATTGCGTCGATCTTGTTGTGCTGCGCCTGCTCCAGGCCACCTTCATCATCGGCTGCATCACCGGTAAAAATGGCGCTGGAGTAGCTCATGCTCTCGTCCAGCCAGAGGCCGTAGAAATCATTGCCGAGATCATAATGATACTGGATATTCTGCCGCGCACGCCGTTTGTCATTGTCGCGCTTCTGGTGCCGCCGCCGGACCACCCAGTTGAAAAAGCCCGAAGCGCGGCCGGTGCTTTTCAATCCGTCGCGATTGCGGGTGAACAGATCGAACACGGTGACCAGATCGGGACTGTCCCACTCGCCCAGTTCCCATGCCCGATACCAGCCGACCGAGCCGCTGTTGATCAGCCGCAGCAACGCGTTCCAGCTGTGCAGGTTGATCTCGACCATCGGCCCTTCGCCGCGACCGCCCAATATACGGGTGGTGCCATCGGGCAGCTTGCCCTCGAACGTACCATGATCCATGCCCGCATCGATCCGGTCGAGAATATGATGAAAACCGGGAGCGAACAGGCGCGCAAAAAAACCGCCGCCGGTGGCGAAACGTTTGCGCGCATCAAGCAGATGTTGCCCGCGCCTGGGAGTCTCGACGTTCATGCGCGCAAATATGGACCAGCGCTAAGCGCTTGGCAACGTAGAACTATCCGTTAATTCACGATCCAGGTGCGGCCGCAGAGCCGGCGAGAATGCCGCCATCGATATTCAGTTCCGATCCGGTGATATAGCCCGCTTCATCCGATGCCAGCAGCACCGCTATCGCCGCCACTTCGCTGTCCTTGCCGAACCGCTGCAGCGGCGTGTCGCGGACCAGCGCTTTCTCTGATTCCGCCCGCGCCGCGCCCTCGCCCAGCATCGGTTCCCACATCGGCGTCATGATCGCCGCGGGATGGATCGAATTGCAGCGGATTTGCCAGCCTTGCTGAGCGCAATAGAGCGCAACCGACTTGCTGTGGTTGCGAATCGCGGCCTTGGACGAAGCATAAGCGGCGGCCCCCGGAATGCCGACCAGGCCGGAGCGCGACGAGATATTGATGATCGATCCCGTGCCCTTGTCCTTCATCGCCTTGATCGCATAGCGGCAGCCGAGGAAGGTTCCGTCGAGATTGACCCGGTGGACCGCCCGCCAGTCTTCGAGCGAGGCATGTTCCGGATCATGCGGGCCAATGCCTTTTTCGAAACCGGTGATCCCGGCATTGTTGACGACGACATCAGCCGCCGGGTGCAAGGCGGCGAGCCGTTCCCAGTCCGCCTCCTTCTCTACGTCCAGCACCAACGTGTCGCAGTGCAGTTCCTCGCCAGCCGCCATCAATGTTTCGGGGTCGCAGTCGGTTAGAAGAACCGTAGCCCCTTCGTCGACGAAAGCCTTGGCTATAGCCTTGCCAATGCCGCGGGCGGCACCGGTAATGATACAAAATTTTCCTGATAATCTGGGCATAAAAGATCCTGAACAATAGGTGTCAAAATATCCGGCCCGAAAGACCGAATGCATAATTTTGAAATGGCCTGACGGCGACCTACTTGTTCATCGACCTGATATCCTTTGATCTGCGCGCCAACAATATCGGCTTGCCGCGCAGATTTCAATCCCCGGGCTTATTTCACCACGGCATAAGCCTCCAGGGCGCGAGCCCGTGCTTCTTTATGCCCGATGATCTTGGCCGGATAATCTTTCGGCTTGCAGCCATGATCCTCCGGATCGTGAATATAGGGATCATCAATATCCGCCAGTTCCGGGACCCATTGGCGGATATAGTCGCCAGCATCGAATTTCTCCGACTGGGTCAGCGGCGCCATGATCCGCACGAACATATTGCTGTCGACGCCGGTGCCGGAAACCCATTGCCAGTTGACGCTGTTGGACGCGTAATCAGCGTCGACCAGAGTGTCCCAGAACCATTGTTCGCCCTCGCGCCAATCAATCAGCAGATGCTTGATCAGGAAACTCGCCGCGATCATCCGCACCCGATTGTGCATCCAGCCGGTCGCCCAGAGTTCGCGCATTCCGGCATCGACAATCGGATAGCCGGTCTTGCCCTCGCACCACGCCTTGAAGTCGGCTTTCACCGCATCATCATCCATATCCCGCCACGGCAGCGCTTGCATTTTCTCGCGATAGCTCTCGCCGCCATATTGCGGGAACTGGTCGATGACATTTTGGGCATAGTCGCGCCAGACTAGCTCCTTGAGATAGGTCTCGACCTTGCTGCCCTGCCCCGCCAGCCGGTTCCAGACGGTCGCCGGGCTGATCTCGCCAAAATGCAAATGCGGTGAAAGGCGCGATACCAGCGCTTCCGAAGGCAGATTGCGGCCCTCGTCATATTCGGCCGCCTTGTCGGCAAATTCTTCGAGATTGTCTTCAGCCCCAACGCTCCCCGGCTGCCAGTGGTCGCCAAAGGCTGCGGCCCAGTCCGGCTTGGTCGGCAATAGCCCCCAGTCGCCCAGAGTGTCGCTATCCGGCCAGCTGTCCGGCGCATCGAGACTATCCGGTGCTGCAGCCGGCTCTCCCGGCGGCATATGCTGGCGCAGCGCCTTCCAGAAGGGCGTATAAATCTTATAGGGCGTGCCCGATCCGGTCGTCACCGTGCCCGGCGGCAGCAGATAATTGCCGTCATGCAGAATCAGCCGCGCCTCATCGCCGAGAGCTTTTTCCAACATTCGTTCGGCATTGCGCCACCATGGCTCGTAATGATGCAGCGCATGCACCTCATCCGCGCCAGTCGATTTGACAATTTCGGCCAAATGCTCTGAAGCTGGCCCGTGGCGCAAGATCAGCCGCGACCCCAGATTCTTTAAACATGCTTCCAAATCTTCCAATGACCGGTGCAACCACCAGCGCGAAGCCCCGCCCATGATGCGGTGTTTTGGCGTTTCATCGTCGAGAATATAGACCGGAATGACGGGGCCGTTTGATGCGGCGGCTATCACAGCGGCCTGATCGGAAAGGCGAAGGTCCCGGCGGAACCAGATGATTTTGGCTTTTGTCATATCCCACCCATCCCTCAGGGAGCCGGTCGTTCCAACCTGTCTTTTCGGACATTGACCCGGACCGAGAAGCGGTCTCCGACCAGCGGGTCCATGAAGCGCTGGTCTCGCACGGTCATATTGCTGCCATCCCTTTCAATAACCGGCATTCTCGACCAAAACAGAAAAGCGGCGGCGTCATCGCTGGCCGTTGCCAGGACGGGAAGCAGCGCCCGGCTGGATTCGGGCATGGCCCGCTTTTCATTGAGAACCAGTCCGTCAAACAGATCATAAGCACCTGACCCGTAAGCAAATTCATTGCGCCACAACATCTCCCGTTTCCAGAACTGGAGCGGCACCGGGTTGGCCACAACCATATTGTCTTCACCCATCGCCTCGGTTTGAGCAGCGTTGCTCGCGAGCAGCGACTTGGTCTCCGCTTCAGCCTTGCCGGTTATCACGCCATTGGCGAAAATATAGGCGCAGACGGCAGCAAAGCTGATCCACGCGGGTCGCTGCCAGTTGCCCGTCCCCTTCTTCTCGCGCCGCCGCGAAACCCAGAGGCCAGCGATTAGTGCCACCCAGATCCAGAGATCGATGATGAAGATGCTGTCGCCATAAAACCATTGCGATGAAAAGGGTTCGAGCAGGCGGATACCATAGCTGTTCAGCCAATCCAGCGCCGGATGGCTGAGACAGCCGATATAGGCCAGCGCCAGCAGCCAGCCCTTGTGGATCGGCAACCGGTCCGCAGGCCGCTTCCCGCGCTTCGTCTGCCAGCGATCAAACCAGATCATGATCCCGGTCAGCAACAGCGGCAGCACCAGCATAGCGATCGGCCCATGGGTAATCCCGCGCCGGAGCGCCAGATGCTGCACCCCGCCGAGCAAGGTTGTCACCGCGTCTATATCGGGAATATTGGCGGCGATGATCAGCGTCGCCATGCCGAGACCGGTTTTCTTTTTCAGACCCATCTGGCCGAGAACGGCACCGGCCAGGCTGTGGGTCAGATTGTCCAAAATTTTTTCTCGCACGAAGCCACGAAGGCACAAAGAAAGAGAGGCTTAGTTGGCATAATAGTCATTGGCTAGTCGCTTCAGACCGTCTTTGAAAGTGGCAGCGCCAAAGTTCATCAGGAAACCGAATGGCAAATCCATCAAACGCAAATAGGTAATCACCTGTTTGGCATGGATGGGCGCGAAACGCTCGGTAGACTTGAGTTCAATCAAAATTTGCTTTTCAACGATCAAGTCAGCCCGAAAAGCTTTTTCCAAAACCCGGCCCTTGAAGATGACTGGAATGATCTTCTGTCTTTCGACAGCAAGACCTTTCTCTTTCAAGCTTTCAAAAAGCAATATCTCATAGGCAGATTCGAGCAGCCCCGGCCCAGTATCCCTGTACAGGTGAAACCCGCAATCAACAGAGATTTTGGCGATAGATTCAAGATCTTGCACGATCCCATCTTAGTGCCTTCGTGTCTTTGTGCGAGTCCCAAACCTTTACAGTTCCGGCCCGCCCTCGGTCACCGTCCAGGTCTGCCCCTTGCTCAACAAAGCCTGCAAATCCGGCGCCTTGCCAGCCGCTGCCGCTTCATTCTGAGCGACCACAGCCGCCTCGAACGTCGGCCGCGGATCGTCATAGAGCACGCCCAGAGCCATCGGGAATTCGCCGAACTGCATTTCGATCAGCATATGCGCGACCGAGCGGTTGGTGACATCATGAACAATCACATCAGCCGCTTCCCAGTCGCCATCGACCACTTCGACGACTTCCAGCTGCAGGGTCTTGCGATTAAGCGTGATACCCTTGGTGCCTTTACCGAACAGCATCGGTTCGCCGTTCATCAAATGCAACTGGGTATCGGCTGCGGTTTTCTTCGCCGCAAATTCCTCGAACACATCCTTGTTATAGACGATGCAATTCTGGAAAATCTCGATGAACGACGTGCCTTTGTGGGCATGCGCAGCCTTGAGAACGTCGGGCAAGCCTTTATGGATATCGATACCGCGCGCCACGAAACGTGCGCCGGCGCCCAAAGCAAAAGCACAGGGTGAAGCAGGCCGGTCGACCGAACCATAAGGCGTCGAGGGGCTTTGCGTGCCCTGACGGCTGGTTGGCGAATATTGGCCCTTGGTCAGGCCGTAAATTTCATTGTTGAACAGCATCAGCTGGCAATCGAGATTGCGGCGCAGCAAATGCATCGTGTGATTGCCGCCAATCGACAGCGCATCACCGTCACCGGTGATAATCCAGACGTCGAGATCGGGATTGGCCAGCTTGACGCCGGTTGCAACCGCCGGAGCGCGACCATGGATGGTGTGAAAACCATAAGTCTCCATATAATATGGAAAGCGCGAGGAGCAGCCGATGCCGCTGATGAACACCGTATTGGACGGATCAGCACCAAGATCGGGCATGGTACGCTGTACGGCCTTTAATATGGCGTAATCGCCGCAACCCGGGCACCAGCGTACTTCCTGATCGGTTTCCCAGTCTTTCAGCGTGGTCGTGATTTTGGTCATCTCGTTCATGACAGATTCTCCTCGATCACCGCTGCAATTTCGGCGATAGTAAACGGCTGGCCGGAAACCTTGTTCACCGGCTTCGCATCGACCAGATATTGATCGCGCAACACGGTTTTCAGCTGTCCGGTGTTCATTTCCGGTACGATGATCCGGTCATAGCTTTTCAGCAAGTCCCCGAGATTTTTCGGCATTGGCCAGATATTGCGGATGTGGATATGCGCGACATCCTGACCCGCATCAACGGCCCGGCGCACAGCCTGATGGATCGGCCCGAAGGTCGAGCCCCAGCCGACAACCGCCAGCTTGCCGCCAGCCTTGCCCATCGCGACGTCCTGGTCGGGGATGCTGTCCGCTACGCCCAGAACCTTGTCGCGGCGGATTTCGGTCATCTTCTGGTGATTGGCCGCGCCATAATCAATATGTCCGGTATCAATCCCCTTTTCGATGCCGCCGATACGGTGCATCAAGCCCGGCGTACCCGGCTTGATCCATGGCCGCGCCAGCTTCTCGTCGCGCGCATAAGGTTTCAAACCATCTTCCGGCATGGTTTCTAGGAACGTGGTCGGGAATGGTTCCAGACCGCTAACATCCGGGATTTTCCAGGGCTCTGCCGCATTGGCAATATAGCCGTCGGTCAGCAGCATCACGGGGGTCATATATTGCACCGCAATCCGCACAGCTTCGATCGCGCATTCAAAAGCATCGCTGGGCGAACGTGCGGCAATGACCGGCATCGGCGCATCGCCGTTGCGACCATAGACAGCCTGATAGAGATCCGATTGCTCGGTCTTGGTTGGAAGACCTGTCGAAGGTCCGCCACGCTGGGAATTGACGATGACCAAGGGAAGCTCGGTCATGATCGCTAGCCCCATTGCTTCGCCTTTCAGCGCAATGCCCGGACCAGACGACGACGTGATACCCAGTTTCCCGGCATAGCTGGCACCAATCGCCGCTGCGATCGCGGCAATTTCGTCTTCCGCCTGGAATGTGGTCACGCCAAATTCTTTCAGACGCGACAAATGGTGCAGGATCGCCGAGGCCGGTGTGATTGGATAGCCGCCAAAGAACATCGGTAAGCCGGCAAGCTGTGCGCCAGCGACCAAACCGAGCGACAGCGCCTCTGCGCCCGTTACCGTGCGATATTTGCCCGGCGCCGAAGGAGCAGCACCCACTTTGCGGGTGGTCAGATGGCCGCTGCCGAGCCCGTCACCGGACAGTTCAGCGGTTTCACCATAAGCATGGCCGGCATTGAGCGCCGCAATATTGGCTTCCGCGACATCCGGCAATTTGGCAAATTTGCCCTTCAGCCAGTCGACAATCGGCTGGCGATCGCGTTCGAACATCCAGAGCGCCAGGCCCAGCGTCCACATATTCTTGCAGCGCAAGGCTTCCTTGTTGCCCAGCCCGAACGGCTTCACCGCTTCCAGCGTCAGCGCGGAAATATCCAGCTTGAGCAACTGCCATTTCGCCAGCGACCCGTCTTCCAGCGGATTATTCTCATATTTCGCCTTGTCGAGGTTCCGTTTTCCGAACTCGCCAGCGTCGGCGATGATCAGACCGCCAGCCCGCAGGGCATCGACATTGGTTTTCAGAGCGGCTGGGTTCATCGCGATCAATACATCAGGCTGATCACCAGCGGTTTCAATCGCGCGGCTGCCGAAGTTGATCTGGAAGGCGGAAACACCGAACAAGGTACCTTGCGGCGCCCGGATTTCAGCAGGGAAATCGGGGAAGGTCGCAAGATCACTGCCCGCCAGCGCCGTCGACAGCGTGAACTGCCCTCCGGTCAGCTGCATCCCGTCGCCGCTATCGCCGGCGAAACGGACGACGACATTCTCGGCGCCTTCGGGGTTGGGACTATTCGGTTCTTCCTGCTTCAATGCGGTGGCCATAATGGATTTTCCGTGCCTTTATAATTATTACGCAACCCGCCCTAGAGCAGCAATGCGCCCCGCTTCAAACCACAAAAACTAATAGGGATAAAGCATTTGTTTGGGACGCGGGTCCCGATTAGCGCTTGCCTAGTGCGCGCGGCCTGATCTAATCGGTCAATTAAACGCTAGGAGATGATCGATGACTGACGCTTATGTACGCCCAGATGTGCAGATGATTTTGACGATGATGGCGCAATCGGACCAGCCACTGATGTCGGAAGTCGAACCCGCAGCGGCCCGCGAAATGTACAATATGATGGGTGCAATGCTCGAAGCCGATGCCGTTGAAATCCCGCGGATCGAAGATTTTTCCTGTCCCGGACCTGCTGGCGACATTGCGCTGCGACTATATGACAGTCAGGCAGAGCGGAACGCGGCAACGCCCGTTATCCTCTTCTATCATGGCGGCGGCTTCGTTATCGGCGACCTCGAGTCCCACCATAGTTTCTGCACCTATATCGCCCGCGAGATGGATATCCCGGTCATCGCCGTCGATTACCGACTGGCCCCGGAAGCGCCCTTCCCCGCCGCTCCCGAGGATAGCCTGGCCGCGACGCGCTGGGTTGCCGACAATCAGGCCCAGCTCAAGCTGCAGATCAGCGGCATGATCCCCTGCGGCGATAGCGCCGGCGGCAATCTTGCGCTGGTGGTCGCACAAGTGTTGGCAACCGAGCCGGCATCCGTTCCCATCGTCGCCCAATTCCCGATCTACCCTGCAACCCGCATGGATGCAGAGGGCGGATCGATGGACGAATTTGCCGAAGGCTTTCTGCTCACCAAAGAGAGTATGGAATATTTTGACGAGCAATATGCGCCAAAGGATGATGACATTCACGTATCGCCCTATCTCGGTGATCTTGCCGCGTCACCGCCAACGGTGTTGGTTACCGCCGGCCTCGATCCGCTCCGGGACCAGGGTCGCGACTATGCCGCCGATCTGATCCGCCACGGCGTGAACACGAATTTCATCGAAATGGCGGGCAACGTCCATGGCTTCATCAATATCCGCAAAGCCGTGCCTTCGGCCCAGCAGGATGTCGACAAGATGATTGCCGCGTGGAAGACATTGCTCGTTTCGCTGGAATCATAGGTCGGATCGCTCGCTAGAAGATTTTTCAATTCCGGCGCTGTGCTTCCTATTGCTGACAACGCACCGAATATCTAAATTGCATATCAAGACTCGCTAGGCTCGACGGTGGGAAATGCGCTAGGAACAGCCGAACGCGCCGGTGCGATATTACGGCAGCGATTCGGCTGAAGACCATCGGACGTCTGGTGCAGCAAAGATTTTGAAAAGGCTTAGTGAAATCGATTACAGCAATCTCCCCTACCGCCCCTGTGCCGGTATCATGCTCGCCAACCGGTCAGGTCAGGTGTTCGTCGGCCAGCGACTGGATGCAGCGGACAGCAACTATCCCGATGCCTGGCAAATGCCCCAAGGCGGGATCGACAAAGGCGAAGAGCCCGAAACAGCAGCTTTGCGCGAGCTTCGGGAAGAGACCGGTGTTGTCGAAGATCTCGTGCAGATCATTGGCCGCAGCACCGAAGAATATCTCTATGATTTGCCCGACGAACTGCTCGGCAAGATCTGGAAAGGCAAATATCGCGGCCAGCGGCAAAGCTGGTTCCTGATGCGGTTCACCGGCGAAGATGATCATATCGATATCCAGACCGAACATCCCGAATTCAAGAACTGGAAATGGACCGACCCCACGGGCTTGCCAGATTTGATCGTCCCCTTCAAAAGGGACCTGTATCGGTCGGTGTTGAAAGAGTTTCTGCCGCTGATCTAGTAACAGTAAGCGGGATTTTTCTATGACCAGACCAGCATTAGCGGCCGCAATTCTCGTTGCGGCAAGCGTCTCCACGACAGCCGCCGCCGCATTACCGCCTCCGGTCAAGGCCATGATCGACGCCGCCATTGCATCCGGTAACAAACAGGATGTGCTCGCGGTTGTAAAAATCGCCAAAGCGACGAACCCGGATGATCTCGCCGAGATTAATGCCTTGTTGTCCGCCTATAATGCTCGTCTGGCGGAACAGGCCGCAGCGGCGCAACGCGAAAAGCAACAGGCCAGCTTCTTTAAGAACTGGAAAGGCCAAGGCGAAATTGGCGGTTTTCGTTCAACCGGAAATACCAAAAGCCTGGGCCTTTCCGGCGGGGTAAAACTGGTCAAGGACGCGGTAAAATGGCGTCTGAATTTTCAGGCCCGCGCCGATTATGAACGCAACACAGGCAAGACCACCCGCGACCAGTTGAGCGCGACCATCGAACCCAATTACAAGTTCGACAAACGCCTCTACGCTTATGGGCTTGGCCAATTTGAGCGGGACCGTTTCCAGGGATTTTCAGCCCGCTACACGATATCGGGAGGTCTGGGTTACGAACTGGTGAAAACCGACGATTTGCGCC
>JBALUX010000081.1:0-12510 GCA_036963725.1 Parasphingorhabdus sp.
AGCTCACCGGCCGCAGCGCGCAGGATATCGCGCTGACCGAAGCCTATGCACGCGAGCAGGGCTTCTGGCGCTATGACGAGACCACCAAGGACGCGATCTACACCAAGACGCTGGAACTGGACATCAGCACCGTGGTGCCGTCGCTCTCCGGACCGAAACTGCCGCAGCAGCGCGTGTCGATGGCCGAGCTGGACGAAGAATTTAACCGCGATCTGAAAGCCGTGTTCGGCGTCGACGATGACGGCAAGCGAGTCGACGTCGACGGCAGTGACCAGGGCTTTGCCCATGGCGATGTCGCGATTGCCGCGATCACCAGCTGCACCAACACCTCCAACCCGACGGTGCTGATCGCCGCCGGTCTGGTCGCGCGCAAGGCGCGGGAACGCGGGCTGCAGCGCAAGCCTTGGGTCAAGAGCTCGCTGGCACCGGGATCGCAGGTGGTCACCGACTATCTCGACAAGGCGGGGCTGAGCGAGGATCTGAACTATCTCGGCTTCAATCTGGTTGGCTATGGCTGCACCACCTGTATCGGTAACTCGGGGCCATTGCCGGCGCCGATCAGCAAGGCGATCAACGAAAATGATCTGGTTGCCGCGTCGGTGCTTTCGGGCAACCGCAACTTCGAAGGCCGCGTGTCGCAGGATGTGCGCGCCAACTATCTCGCTTCGCCGCCGCTGGTTGTCGCCTATGCGCTGAAGGGCACGGTCCGCGAGGATATGTATGAAACGCCGATCGGGCAGGGCAAGGATGGCGAGGATGTGTTCCTGAAGGATATCTGGCCGACCAACGCCGAGGTGACCGACATGGTCAACAGCTTCGTCGACCGCGAAATGTTCGAAAGCCGCTATGCCAATGTCTATGACGGCGACGAGCAGTGGCGCGCGATCGACGTCACCGGCGGCGACACCTATCAGTGGCGCGCGGGCTCGACCTATGTTGCCAACCCGCCTTATTTCGACGGCATGACGATGACGCCGGAGCCGATCAGCGACATCATCGAGGCGAAGACCTTGGCGCTGCTGGGCGACAGCATTACCACCGACCATATCTCGCCAGCCGGCGCGATCAAGGAGGACAGTCCTGCCGGAGAATATCTGAAAAATCATCAGGTTAGCAAGCAGGACTTCAACTCATACGGCTCCCGCCGCGGCAACCACGAAGTCATGATGCGCGGCACTTTCGCCAACATCAGAATCAAAAACGAAATGGCCGACGGCAAAGAAGGCGGTTACACAAAATATAACGGCCAGGTCATGCCAATCTACGACGCCGCAATGAAGCACAAGGCCGACGGCACACCTCTGGTCGTCATCGGCGGCGAGCAGTACGGCACCGGCTCTTCCCGCGACTGGGCGGCAAAGGGCACCAACCTGCTCGGCGTTCGCGCTGTCATCGTCGAAAGCTACGAGCGGATCCACCGTTCGAACCTCGTCGGCATGGGCGTCCTCCCACTGCAATTTGGCGAAGGCACCGATCGCGAAATTCTCAGCCTCGACGGTTCGGAAAGCTTCACGATCAAGGGCGTCGCAACGCTGAAGCCGCTGCAGGAAGTCGAAGTCGAAATGACCCGCGCCGACGGCACGACCTCGACCTTCAAGACGATCTGCCGCATCGATACCGCCAACGAAATGGAATATTTCCTCCACGGCGGCATCCTGCAATATGTGTTGAGAAATCTCGCGGGCTAGAAAGCCACGAAAAATAGTGCATAGTCGGGGCATAGGAGAGAGACCCATGCCCCGACTGCGCGAAATACCCCGGTCCGAAGTGACCGACGACTATGTTCTCGGTCTCTATAATATGCTGTTCGGTGATCGCGATCCGGTGGCGGAACCGGGCACAGCAACCGGTACGCCGGGCAACTGGTGGACTGTTTTCGCTCAGGTCCCCGATGCTTTCAAACATAGCAGCGAGGGCTTCGGCTTCTACCGCTCCTCCAATCGCAAACTCGATCCGAAACTGCGCGAACTCGGCCAGATCCGCGCTGGCTATGCCGTAGGATCGCAATTTGTCTATTCCCAGCACAGCAAGGCCATGCGCTTCGAGGGCTTTTCCGAAGAGCAGGTCAAAGCCATCCCCGACTGGCAGGTCGCCGATTGTTTCAGCGATGTCGAGCGCGCGGTGCTCGCTTACACCGATTGCCTGGTGCTGGAGCGGGGCAGGGTACCGGATGGGGTTTTCGCGGCGCTGAAAAAACATCTCGGCGAAGTCGAGATACTCGAACTCACCTACATCACCTGCACCTACATGATGCACGCGGTGATGAGCCGGGCGCTGAAACTCGAATTTGACGATGTGCCGGAACGGGTTGTCGAAGTGCCCGCACCCGATGGCGCCACCGCCGACGTCATGGGGATGGTCGACAAACGGCAAGGAGCGAAGCAATGAGCTACCACCATCTCGCCCTCGCGGCGAAGGATATGAAAGCGATCCACGCCTTTTACGAAGGCGTGATGGGCTTCGAACTGGTCAAGGTAGAGATCGCACCGGTCATGGGCGGCGGCTGGGGCAAGCATTTCTTCTACCGGATGGACGGCGACGACAGCCGGTTCATTGCTTTCTGGAAGTTGATGGATACGCCGGGGGAAGGCGGATATAAGTTCGATCTCAACGAAGCCGCCGGAACGCCTCAGGGCACCAACCATTACAGCTTTTCCGTCGATTCAGCAGAGCAGCTGATAGCGTGGCGCGAAAAATGGAATGCAGCCGGCCTCGACGTGCTGGAGATCGACCATAATTGGTGCCACTCGGTTTACACGCGCGATCCCAATGGCAATATGGTCGAATTTTGCCTCACCACCGGTAGCTTCACCGATGAAGATCGCCAGCGCGCTTTGGCAGCTCTGGACGAGACGAAAATGAATCCGTCACCGCCGCCCGCCAAGATGAAGCAATGGCTGGCGAAGGACGCCTAGCCGGCGACGTGCAGTTCGGGTTTGGTGATTAAACGATCATTATCGGCCTGCAAGCCTTTGAAGATGGTGTTGATCACGATCCGCAGCCGCTCTTCGGTCGCCAGATGCATCATCTGCATCATCAGCTGCGGGTTGCAGAAGGGCTGCATCATGGTGTTGACCAAGGATACAACGGCATCGAGCTCGAGCCCCTTGAAATAGCCTTTTTCCATCGCTTCGGCGAGAATGGAGGCCATATAATGATCCGCCAGATCGACATAGCCCTTGATCACGTCAAAATGCTCGTTGCCCAGTTCCATATAGGATTCAAAAAGTTCCGGATCATCTTCGTAGCGTGCCCGTTTGATAACAACGCGCTTGGCGAAAAACTGATAGAGCTTTTCTTCGACCGGCATGTCGGCGGAAACCAGGTCCTCCATGATGACCAGCAGTTCGGCAAACCATTCTCCGGCCATGGCCTCGGCAAGCGCATCCTTGTTCTCGAAAAAGCGGTAGAGATTGGATGGCGACATGCCGACCGCTGTTGCGAGATCGCTCATCGTGAAGCTGATAGCGCCTCTTTCCTGAATCATCCGGTCGGCGGCAGCGATAATCCTGTATCGCGTAGCGGCTATGTCGGTTTCGGGACGTGGCATGTTCGGGCTCCCCTCCAGGGTCCATTGCGCGGCATTATAGCCGCTGTGATATATATAGGTGATACAGTTTCATGATAAAAGACGAAACCCTTCATTTTTCAACTACGTCCGAGGTAATCTTTATCTATTCGCGATCATTTTTCGGCGCTAAAGCAGTGATATGAAAGACGATCAGCTTCAACCGGCCAGTCCGGAACAGTCAAAGGCCAAGCCGGCGCCCGGCCCATTGGATCCGGTAACCGGCAGTCTTCGCCTGTTCCGCCGCTGGTGGAGAATGGTTGTACGCGCCGATGTCGACCAGCAAGCGGTGATCGACAAGGTGCGGGAAGACAGCGGTTTCACGCCCCATTTCGCCTTCATGACGTCGATGTCGGCTGGCATCGCGATCCTGGGTTTGCTCCTGTCTTCGCCTGCCGTCGTAATCGGCGCCATGCTGCTCTCGCCCTTGATGGGGCCGATAATGGGGGCGGGTTTCGCTCTCGCTGTCGGTGATTCTGCCTGGTTGAGGGAGAGCGGCAAGGCGATCATTCTGGGCAGCATAATATCGATCCTGTTTGCCGGACTGGTGGTGACCTTGTCGCCGCTGCAAACCGTTACCGCAGAAATCGCCGCGCGCACGCGGCCGAATCTGTTTGATCTGCTGGTTGCGCTTTTCTCGGCTCTCGCCGGTGCCTATGCGATGATCCGCGGACGTATGGGCACGATCGTCGGCGTCGCTATCGCCACCGCTTTGATGCCACCGCTGGCGGTTGTCGGCTTTGGACTGGCGACCTTTAATTGGGCGGTATTTGGCGGTTCGCTGCTGCTGTTTTTCACCAACCTGATGACCATAGCGCTGACCGCGACCGCAATGGCCTGGCTCTATGGTTTCCGCTCTTATCTTTCCGAACGCCAATCGCAGTTTCAAATCGCCGCGATGGTGGTGGTGTTTATCGCGCTGGCCATCCCGCTCGGTCTTTCGCTACGGCAAATCGCCTGGGAAGCCAATGTCTCGCGCTCGGCCAATGGCTATGTCAAGGACCAGTTCGGCAAGCGCGCAAGCGTCTCGCAAATCGAGATAGATTTTGACGCCGATCCGATCCTCATCAACGCTACGGTGTTCACGCCAAAGATTCTGGCCGGGGCGGCTGAACAAAGCTCGCGCGTCCTGAGCCGGACTTTGGGAAAACAGATCTCCGTGAACGTGGAGCAGTTCAAGGTCGAAACGGGAGAAGACGCAAATTCAGCCGAACTCGCGGCCGCGAAAATGCGGGAGCAGGCCCAGCAGGCTGAAATCCAGGTTACCCGGCTGCGCGAAAATCTCGCTTTGATCGCCGGAGTATCGGTGGATGACGTCACGCTCGATACCAGCAAGCGGCGCGCGATGGTCATAGCAAAGCCGCTCGCAGGTGCGTCGCTTGCTTCCTATTACGCGCTTGAGCAGCGAGTTGCCGCTGGAGCAAAAGGCTGGGTCATAAGGCTGCAGCCGCCGGCCATCGCCTTGCCGGATTTGAAAATCACCGAGGGTGCACTGGACCCAGTGTCAAACGCCAATCTGGATTTGATAGTCTGGGCTTCCGAGCGGATAGGCTTGCCATTGGGTATGAGCGGCACCGCTGAGGGAAGAGCCGTGGCCAGAGAGGCTTTGAAAGCAAAGAATATCACGGTGGGTCAGGAATCCGATGCGACCATAGCAAATGGCGGCGTCAGGTTGCGCTGGCTGGCGCCATCCGAGAGTATGGGTGCACAGCAATAGATGTTTATGTCAGGTTCATTTCCAATAGGTTAGCTTCTGTTCTCGATAGGGGAGAAAGACTATGCGGCATTTCATGTTCACCGGACTTTTGTTGGCGAGCGTTGCAACACCAGCCATTAGCCAATCCTCACCGGATGAATCGGCACAGGGTGCCGTCTCGGTCACCATCTACAATAATAATCAGGCGCTGGTGCAGGATGTTCGCAATCTGAATCTGCCCAAGGGGCGCAGCAAGCAGCAATTCCCCGACGTGTCTGCGCAGATCCGCGCAGAAACGGTGACATTGTCAGGCCCTAATATTGGCATTGTCGAACAGAATTTCGATTTTGATCTGCTTACCCCCGCCAAGTTGATGGAAAAGGCCGTTGGCCAGACGGTGACGCTTATCCGCACCAATCCGGCAACCGGTGCGGAAAGCCGCGTGCGGGCGGAAATACTGGCCGCCAACGGTGGCGTGGTGATGAAAATCGGCAATACCATTGAAGTGCTGCGGGATGATGGCCTGCCGGTGCGGGTCATTTTTGATCGGGTACCGCCAAATCTGCGGGCGCGGCCGACTCTCTCCATTACCCTTGAGGCTGCTGGCGGACAGGTACCAGCGGCGCTCAGTTATCTCACGCCGGGTCTTGGCTGGAAGGCCGATTATGTGACTTTGTTCGACGAAGCCAAGCAGACGATCGATGTGCAGGGATGGGTGACGCTGACCAACAACAGCGGCACCGATTATCGCAACGCCAGCGTATTGCTGGTTGCGGGAAGCCCGAACAGTGGTCGCGGGCGCAGCAGCTATCCGCAATGGCCGACCGGCACGATCGATAGCGCTGGTACTGAATCCGGTGATCGCGAGAGGCTCGGCGATTATTATCTTTATCCGCTGGCCGAGCGCACCACGGTTGCCAATGCCCAGCAGAAGCAGGTCAGTTTCTTGGACGTGACGGCGGCACCGGCGCGCAAGGTTTACGAATATACCAATGGCTGGCTCGGCTCCAGCGACGCCAGCAGCGCAAGTTCCGTGTTGAAATTCTCGACGTCACGATCCGGCGGTCTGGGCGACCAGCTGCCATCCGGGGTCATGCGCGTCTATATGCGCGACAAGCGCGGCGATCCCCAGTTCATCGGCGAAAGCCAAATCGAGGCAACGCCGATGGGCTCGTCCATGTCGATCCGCACCGGCGAAGCCTTTGACGTAAAGGTCAAGACTGTGGTCGAGGAACGCACCCGCCGTTCGTCCAGCCGCTGGCGCACCAAGATGCGTTACGAGGTTACCAATGCCCGACCTGAAGTCGCTACGGTTGATCTCGCCCAGTCGGGACTATGGGGTGATGTCCGTGTCGAGCAGGAAAGTCAGACCAGTGAGCGGGTGTCGGCGGACAAGGTTGAATGGCGGCTAAATGTACCTGCCAATGGCAGCGTAACGGTGACCGCAACCTTCGACAGTCGCTATTGATCGGATAACGAGCGGTATGACCGTCTCCCGGCTCTTGACCTTTGTGGCATTGGTACTGTTCTCGCAGTCCGCCCCGCTTGCCGCCCGGGAACTGGTCATTTCGGGCCAGCCCGAGGACGTGTCGATCACCATTTACCGGGCGCCCGGGCGAGGGGATCGAGCGATCAATGCCAATTGGCCGCAGGGCTATGCGCTGATCACCGAAACCCGCACTGTCCGGCTGCCTGCGGGAGATGCTATGGTGCGTTTCGAAGGTGTGTCCGAAGGCATGTTCCCGGAAAGCGCTATCGTGACCGGCCTTCCCGAAGGTGTGCGGGAGAAGAACCGCGATGCGCGGCTATTGTCACCGCAAGGTCTGGTGGACGCCTATCTCAAGCGCGAGGTCTCGATCACTCGCACGGACAAGGCTACCGGAGCTTCTCGGACCCAGAACATATTCCTTACGGCGGGTCCGGACGGCGGCGTGATCTTCGAGAGTGACGAGGGCTTTGAAGCTCTGCGCTGCACCGGCCTTCCGGAACGGATGACCTTTGCGAAAGTACCAGAAGGTCTGTCGGCCAAACCGACGCTTTCGATTCTTACGACTTCACAGCGCGCGCTGACCGCGAAATTGACTCTGACCTATCTGGCCTCCGGCTTCGACTGGCAGGCCGATTATATCGCGACGGTCAAGCAGCTCGAAGCGGGCGAGACGGCCAAAATGGATCTGTTCGCCTGGCTAACGGTAGCCAATGGCGGCAACCAGAGCTTTGACAATGCCAATATGATGGTGATTGCAGGTGAACCCAACCGCGAGCGGCGGGATGATCAGGTCCGTCCGACCGGCAGCGGCCTGCAAATCCAGTGCTGGCCGATGCAGAGAACGCATGAAGTGCCATACAATCAGGGTTATATTTCATCGATTCCGCCCCCACCGCCGCCCGCACCGATGGCGATGATGGATGACGGCGGCGAAAGGATTGTTGTTACAGGTCATCGGCGCAGCGATAAAATGATGGAAATGGCGTCGCCCGTCGCCGTTGTCGTGGCAGAACAGGAAGATCTCGGCGACCTTAAGCTGTATCGCGTTCCGGAGCGGGTAACGGTCAATGCCAAGGGCCAGAAGCAGGTCGCGATGATCGTCCAGCCGGACGTGACCTATGAACGTGTCTATGTCGCGCGCGCCGGCAATTTTACCCGAGATAGCGGCGCGGTCAGCTATATTTTGCGCAGCAGCAATGATACAAAAAACGGGCTCGGCGTGCCGCTCCCGGCGGGAACAGTTGCGGTGTTCGAAAATAGTTTCGTCGGGCCGCTGCTGGCCGGAGAAGCAGCTTTGCAGGACCGGGCAGTGAATGACGAAGTCGAGATGGAAGTCGGGAGCTCAGCCGACGTGCGTTTGTCGGTGATCCAGACGCGGCAATCGAAGCGCAAGACAGGCTGGCAGGCTGTGGTGACAAATGCCCGCGATCATCCAGTCGATTTTGAAATGGAAATTCCCTATGAGTTGTCCGGTCGGGTCAGGGGCGTGACTGCAATCGACGGCGTTCCAACTTGGCGCGTAACCGTTCCGGCCAATGATGAGGCGAAACTCTCTTACACGATCAAACTACGCCAATAGCGGAAAAGCTATTGTTTCAGATATTTCTGTTTTGACTCTTCCGGGATCGCCCGGGGATGGTGGTTTTCATCGAGCGCGACAAAGGTGAACAGGCCGCTGGTCACGGGCACTTGCTCTTCATCCAGATTCCGTGACGCAATCACATTTAACCGGATCGCTATCGACGTTCTGCCGATCCGTTCCACCCGCGCGTAAACCGATATCAGATCGCGAGACAGAATCGGTGCGATAAATTCCATCGCCTCGATGGCCACGGTCGCGGTCGATCCGCGCGCCACTCTTGCCGCCATGATGCCGCCGGCGATATCCATTTGCGACAACACCCAGCCACCGAAGATATGGCCGTTGTTGTTCAGGTCGCGGGGTTGTGGCGCTACCCGCAATACGGGTTGCACATTCGCCAATTCGGACAGATCATCATTACTCATCGGGGGAGATATCCTTTGAAACCGGATCGTCGATCGATTCGTCATGGCCGGTACCGCTCGACAGGAACACCAGCCCCATCAAGCCGGCCATCAGCATCAGTGCGAAAGCTATGCCCGCCGCTGTGGCGAGATACATGTGGATCGATACGAAGCCATGCATGTAGAAAAGAATGCCCAGCGAGACCGCGACGCAGATCAGCGTGAACATCGCCATGCCGCGCATCAGGCGCCAATATCGAGCCCATGCGACGCTGGCATAAAGCGGATCATCAAGGCGGGAAGGCTGGGGCAATGGGAACTCCGGTGGTTTTCAGTGCATTGGACGGGAATCCTGTTACCATCAACCCCAATCACTTTCAAAAATATGTTATAGAGATGCAATAAACAGAATCAGAGCCGAGGAGAGCTACTATGACAATAAATTCGATTTTGCAGGGAAGGAGCGGCGAAATCTTTAGTTGCACCGCCGATATGTCGGTCTCGCAGGCGGTCGAAATATTGGCAGAAAAGCGCATCGGCGCGCTGCCGGTGCTGGATGGAGACCGGATCGCGGGTATATTCTCTGAACGCGACGTCCTCCATTGCCTGCGAAAATATGGCCATGCCGCGATGGACCATGTGGTGCGCGACGTGATGACAGCGGATGTTATTTCCGTCGAGCGGACAAAAAGTGTCATGGGCGCACTGTCATTGATGACAAAAAGACGAATTCGTCACCTGCCGGTCGTTGAAGACGGTAAATTGGTCGGTTTTGTCTCGATTGGCGATCTGGTCAAATATCGGATCGACAAGATCGAAAGCGAAGCAGCAGCGATGCGGGATTATATCCAGTCGGCTTAGCCGCTGGCCCTATCGAACCGGAATATCGCTCTGCTTCAGATATTCCAGACTAGCCTTGCGCACCGCAATTGCGCGGTCGGTCGCATCCGGGAACCGATCCCGATAGGTTTTGGAGCGAACCTCCAGGCTGAGCGCTATGTCACGCGGCAGCGCCCTTATGATATCGGCCACCGGCAATCCGCCTTCGCCCGGACAGCTGCGCAAATCCACCGCGTCTTCCAGATAGGCTTCAAATTGCGCCGCGCAGTCCCGATTGCCATCGCAGACTTGCGTGTAGGGCAGTAAAGATGCTTCCAATTCTTCCAATTCGCCGGGTCTATGGCCGGCCCGCTGGAAGTGAATCGTGTCGATCAGCAGGGCCGCGGCCGGATGGTCCGTCTGCCGGATGATCGCGAGCGCGTCCCCCATCGACTGCACAGCGGTGATCATCAGAAACTCCAGTGCCACCCGCATCTGGCCGGGCGCGGCCCATTCGCACAGTTGGTGCAGGGCTTCGGCTGTTCTACCCTGATCAGGCTCCGCGCTGACGACCAGAACATTGGCGGCGCGCAGCTCTATGCCTGCGTCGATGATCAGCTTGTGGTCATCGGTCAGCTTGCCGCCCTCGGGTATCCACACCACTTCCACATCCAGCACCGACAGATCATGGGTCCGGATCGCAGCGAGCGTCGCCCGCTTGGTTTCTGCTGTCCAATTTTCCGGCTCGATAGTGAAGCCGACATGGTTGAAGCCCGCGTGCCCTGCGGCATGCGCCACTTCTTCGGGTTGAAATTCGGGCAATGTGCCTGCTGCGAGCGATACAATATGAGCCATGCCACGACGCTGGGCTGTTCATCGCCTTTCGGCAATGGCCATTTTGATGAGGCGAATAGCGCAGCGACGCCGTGTCGATCGCAAGCCGATGGCCGTCGGTCTGTGACCTATATCGACTCGGCTTCCAGATTCGCCGTGCCCGGTTCCGGCGGCTTGCGCCGGACAATCAGCCGTATCACCTCGAGCAAGGTCGGCTTCGCCAGAATATATAGCAAACCGGCATAGGCGATTCCGCCGGTGACCACCAATAGCGCCAATCGTGCGTAGACGATCATATCCGGCAGCAGTTGATCAACGGCATAGACAATGGCTGCCATCGCTAGCGAAGCAGACAGACCCGGCCATAGCGCTTTGCCAATCTCCCACGCAGTGATGCCGATATGGCGGTTCGATTGGGAAAAGGTGAAGATCGTCAATAGCGGGAAGGCGATGACCCAGCTCCACGCCAGGCCGTTAACACCATATTGTACGCCAATCAGGAATGTGACCGGCATCAGGATGGCGCCGAACATATTGGTACGGGCGGTGATTTGCGGGCGGCCGAGCGCATTATTTGCCGGCGTGAACAATATCTGCAGCGTCATCATCGGCATCGCCAGCGCGAGTATCGCGACAAAGGGCGACATCTCGGTCCACTTGGGCCCGAATAATGTTTCGACCACCGGATGAGCGGTGACCGCCAGACCGAAATATAGCGGGCAGGAGATCAGCATGATCAGGCGTATCGCCTTGAGAAAGGACCATGCCAGGGCGCGCGGGTCAGATTGCAGGCGGGAATAAGCGGGGAAGGCGATCTCGTTTAGCGGCGGCACAAATTTCGCCGCAAAGATCGTCGTCAGGAACAGCGCCTCGGCATAGAGGCCAAGTTCATGCGGATCGAGATAGCGGCCGGCGATAAAAATATCCGCTTGGCTCTGGATGGTCCAGAAGAGATGGCTGGCCAGCAGGGTCGCGCCAAACCCGAACATGGCGCCGGCACCTTTGAAATTGAACGTGGGCAATATGTAGAATTTGACCGCAATGACGAGGCAGATCGCCCGACTCCAGAATATCGCCAGCGGCGCATAGACCAATGTCCATACGCCATAGCCATTATAGGCAAAATACAGGGCAGTGACCGCACCCACCACCGCTGAAACGAGATTGATGATCGCGGGCTTCTTGAATTCGAGGTCACGGGTAAGCAGCGCCTCGGGCAACGCCATGAACGGAGTCGCGAGAAAGATAAGCGCCTGGACCCGCAGCAAATCCCCGACGATCGGTTGCCGATAATATTCCGCAGCAAAGGATGCGAGAATCAATTGCAGGATCGCGATGCCGCCGTTCAGCAGCAGAAGCATGCCAAAGGCTTGACGAATCCGGATTGGTTCTACTTTTTCCGCCTGAATGATCGAGCTGACCAGCCCATAGCCATTCATGAAACTGAGAAAGACCAGAACAACCTGGGTCATCGCGAAGATTCCGTAATCCTCCGGATTGAGGATGCGGATCACCGCCAGTGTCGCGCCCCAGGCAATGATCTGCGACAATATCTGGGTACCCGAACGCCAGAAAACTGCGCTCCTGACACGGTTCCCAAAATTGCTGTCGCCAGCCAATGGTGTCGGTTCATTCATCATAGTGCTGGGGTCTTAATGCCTTTTCATCGCCGAAAACATGGTCTTACAGATCAATTACGAATATTTTTGCAACAAAAATGCAAAAACTGTGTTGACCGAATCCGGCCATCCATCTAGAGGACGTTTCATCAGCACGACGCGGCTCACATGGGCCCCACGGTGTTGGTCGTCAAAATTAGTAACAACGGTTCTCCCCGGTAGCGATAGCGGGAAAAATCGTTGTCTGCGCTTTTGATGGGCTCTTTGACATTGTAATAATAGATGAAGGGACATGTGGGCGGCGGCCCCAGACCCGGGAACTTCAAGGTTCCGGTGCTCTGGTAAGTTAAGTCGTTCCATAGGTTTCGTGAGGAGGCTTCGGTTTTCTCATGTTACCGAACATGTCCTTTATATGTATCCATATACGTAAAAAAGATTTGTGCAGGAACGGCTCCTTGAAATGTAGCTGTTTCGGTGGATGGCAGACTTCGGTCTGTGC
>JBALUX010000082.1:0-12422 GCA_036963725.1 Parasphingorhabdus sp.
GCAATGGTGACCTTGCCGGCGGTTTCGGTTTTCAGGCGAATCACGAACGGCGCGCCTTCCGGGGCTTCCGAGGGATCGCGGTCACGCCAGCGGCCGTCATAGCGCATCGGCTTTTTCTCGGCCTTTTGCTTCTCGCGCATTTCGGTCAACTCTTCCGGCGTGGCAAAACATTTATAGGCATTGCCCGATGCCAGCAGTTCATGCGCAACCTCGGCATGGCGGTCGGCGCGTTCCGACTGGAACACCGTTTCGCCGTCCCAGTCGAGGCCGAGCCAGTCGAGCCCTTCGGAAATCGCATCGATTGCTTCCTGGGTCGAGCGGGCCTTGTCGGTATCTTCGATCCGCAACAGCGCCTTGCCGCCATGGTGCCGGGCAAACAGCCAGTTGAACATCGCGGTACGGGCACCGCCGATATGCAGGAACCCGGTCGGGGAGGGGGCAAAGCGGGTTACGACCATATTTGTCTCTTTCGGCTGTTCAGCATCATTTGAATTCACGCTTGCAAGGTCCCTGTGATAGGGATTTGAAATGCGGGATGGATTGAGCCCGAATGGCACCACAGGCACCGGTTCCGGTTCGACTGGCACCGCCCTTAGCACGCTGTTTCATCCCCGACAATTGTCTGATTCATGGCGCGATGCGCAACTCTCCAAATTGATCGAAATGCGGCTCGAGAAGGAGCGGGACCAGCTTCCCTTGTGGGTACCTGTGGCGCTCGGCTGCGGCATCGCGTCGTGGTACAATCTGGCCAATAGCGCCTGGTGGCTGGCCTTCATCAGCCTGTGCGGCGGCATTGCCCTGTTGGCCGTCGTGGCCGGAAGAGACACAAGAGCCGGCAAGGCTTTGTTCTGGTTCACGCTGCTGGCCGCCACCGGCTGCGCGCTGATCTGGTTTCGCTCTTGGAGCGTCGCGGCGCCGGTGCTGGAGCGGCCGGTCGTGACTACGTTCAATGCGGAAATCGAGCGTGTCGAGCCGGTTCTGGCCCGAGCCATGGTCCGGCTCACGCTGAACACCGGCGAAAATCCTGAACTGCCGCCGCGCGTCCGGGTCAATGTGCCGCTGGATGGGGCCGGTCCCGGTTTGCAGGACGGAGCCCTGATCCAGCTGCGCGCGCGGCTGATGCCGCCGGCCATGCCGGCGCTGCCCGGTGCCTATGATTTTTCCGAACGCGCCTGGTTTCAGGGGCTCGGCGCGACCGGGCAGGCGCTGGGAGAAATCCGCATATTACGCGCTGCGGACACGGTGTTCGCGCTGTCCCGATACCGGCAGCGGCTTTCGGCCCATGTACAGGCGCAGATGTCCGGTGCTGCCGGTGCGATCGGGGCCACGCTTGCCACCGGGGATCGCGGCGCGATTGACGACGCGGATGCCGAGGCGATGCGGCGCAGCGGGCTCGCGCATCTGCTGTCGATCAGCGGGCTGCATGTGACCGCGGTGGTCGGCGCGATCTATTTGCTGGTACTCAAGTCGCTCGCCTTGTCGCCGCCGCTGGCGCTGCGCTTTCGCTTGCCGATTGTCGCGGCAGGATGCGCGGCGCTGGCGGCGGTCGCTTATACGCTGATGACCGGAGCGCAGGTGCCGACGATCCGGGCCTGCGTCGCCGCCTTGCTCGTGCTGGTGGCACTGATGATGGGGCGCAGCGCGATCACCTTGCGGATGGTCGCGGCGGGCGCGCTGTTTGTCTTGATATTCTGGCCTGAATCGCTGGTCGGACCGAGTTTCCAGCTCAGTTTCGCAGCGGTGACCGCGATTATCGCGCTGCACGAGCATCCGCGGATCAAGGCACTATTCATGCTGCGGGAGGAGAGCCTGCTGCGCCGCGCCGGGCGGTTTATCTTTGCGCTGTTCCTGACCGGTCTGGTGGTCGAAATCGCGCTGATGCCGATCGCGCTCTACCATTTCCACAAGGCCGGGCTCTATGGCGCGCTGGCCAATATCATCGCCATCCCGCTGACGACCTTCGTGATCATGCCATTGGAGGCGCTGGCTCTGGTGCTGGACAGCGCCGGGCTCGGCGCGCCGGTCTGGTGGCTGTGCGAACAGGCGCTGGGCAGCCTGATCGCGCTGGCCCATTTTGTCTCGAGCCGTCCCGGCGCGGTGACGATGTTGCCGACCATGAAGGTGATCGCCTTCGGACTGGTGCTGCTCGGCGGCCTGTGGCTCTGCCTGTGGCGCGAGCGCTGGCGCTATTGGGGGCTGGCTCCGGTGCTGATCGGCGGCTTGATGATCGTCGCAACCCGCGCGCCCGATATCTATATCACTGGCGACGGCCGCCACGTCGGCATACGCAATGACCGGGGCGAACTGGCGATGCTGCGCACCCGCAGCGGCGATTTCATCCGCGACATGATCCGGGAAAATGCCGGGGTGGAGGGGGAATCGCAGGCGCTGGAAGACTGGCCCAATGCCGATTGCAATAGCGACAGCTGTCTGGTCACATTGCACGCGGACGGGCGCGACTGGCAGATATTGGCGACCCGCAGCTCGCATTATATTTCCGCTCTGGCTCTGTCTGCAGCCTGTCGCCGCGCCGATATCGTGGTTAGTGAAAGGCGGTTGCCTGAGAGCTGTCAGCCGCGCTGGCTCAAGGCCGACCGCAGCCTGTTGTCGCAGGTCGGCGGCATGACCATCAATCTGGAAAATCAGAAAATTTCGACCGCGCTAGGCTGGACCGGCAGGCATATATGGACCCGCTATCGCGCCGCTGCGACCGGAGGCGATGACAGCGGCAAGCGGGATCAGTAGCGGCGCAGCAATCCGGCCATCTTGCCCTGAATGCGCACTTCGCCTTCGCCATAAATCTGTGGCTCATAGGCAGCGTTGGCGGGATCGAGGCGGATGCTTCGACCATCCTTGTGCAGATATTTCAGCGTCGCTTCTTCGTCGTGGATCAGGGCCACGACAATCTCGCCATCGCGGGCCACTTCGGTTTTCTGGATCAGCGCATAATCGCCGTCGAGAATCCCAGCGTCGATCATCGAATCGCCGGACACTTCGAGCGCATAATGTTCGCCGGGGCCGAGCAGGGCGGCAGGAACGCTAAGCGCCGACTGGCCTTCCATCGCCTCGATCGGAGCGCCGGCGGCGATCCGGCCGTGCAACGGGATTTCCAGCACGTCATTATTGGCAGCCGGAGCAGGATTGGAAATAACTTCGCGCACCGGCGTTTCCGGGTGCAGCGAGACAACATTGGAAGGCTCCGCCTCGTGCAAGCCGCCTTCCGGCAATTTCAACACTTCCAAAGCGCGCGCCCGATTGGGCAGGCGGCGAATGAAGTGCCGCTCCTCGAGCGCGCTGATCAGCCGGTGGATGCCCGACTTGGACTTGAGCCCCAGCGCCTCTTTCATTTCCTCGAACGAAGGGGAAACGCCGCTATCCTTTAGCCTGTCATCTATGAAACAGAGGAGTTCATGTTGCTTTTGCGTGAGCATGTCCAGTGTCCTGTTCTGGGAACGAATAAGGAACAATTAAGAAACAAAACGGGGGAAGTCAAGCGGGAAGTGATTGTCCTCTTGGCAGAACGGCAGGCGACATGGGCAAATTGATCCGCTGCCTCGATGGCGGCTATTTGCGTTTTTGGTTGAAAAGCTGGCGTTCCAGACACGCCCCATTTTCGCGCATTTGCGTTAGGTAGATCTAATGTCTGCTTTGGCCGGGTGATTTCAACCGTCGTCGCAACACTTTAATCTTTTGAGAGAAGATGGAGCGTTGGATTGGTTGATCTTTTTAGCGATGGCTGGGATGACTGCTGGAATACGAGAGCGAACCTACCGATATTCTCCCACAACTATTTTTCCACAGCAGCGCCTGCGTGGATGGTAGCCGCCAGTTTACTAGCTATCGAATATGGAGAAACCGGCCCAGAGTGTGAAGCGATGAAAATGGCATAGCCGCTTTCTGGAAAACGCCAGAACTCCGCTTTCCCGAAGAAGCTCATGCCATTGTGCCAAACAAGCTTACCCTGAGCGTGCTCCGGGACAATCGACCAACCATAGCCGTAATAAAAACCAGGTTCATCTTCAGATACGTGACTGGCAAATAATTTCTCCTTTGAAGTCTCCGAAAGAATGTCTGTCCCGATAAGGGCCTGGTGCCATTTCAGCATATCTTCAGCGGTACTGAGTACGCCGCCATTACCAATCAGGTGCCAGCTTTTAGGACCATTTTTTTCCAAGATCGCCAGTGCGCTATCGAGCCCCTTAAATGGTTCTTCCAATGTCGGAACATCTCTGTTCGACCAGTGCGGCCTGAAATATCCAGTCGTGAACATGCCTGCTGGTTGCCATAAAGCAGAGAAAAGATAATTTTCATAGGGCTCGTCTGCAGCAGCCTCAATGATCGCTGCGAGTAACCCGTAACCAACGTTTGAATAGCGGTAGCTCTCGCCTGGCCGCCCAACCAGTTCACTGGACAATGCTCTATCCACATAATCATCTTTGCTTATCGCTTCTTCATCGCGACCGATATGATGTCCGAAGCCAGCCGTATGCGTCAATAATTGATGGATTGTAATAGCGCCCTTCTCGTTATTTGCTGACGTAAAATATTTGCTCAGCGTGTCGTCGAGCGATAAGCGCTTGTCCTCCTCAAGCTTGAGTATTGCCGCGCCTGTAAATTGTTTGGTGACGGACGCGATATCTACAACGGTAGCATCACTGTATCTGCTTTCGCCAGAAACAGCTTCTCCGATACCTGTAGAATAGATGATTTGATCTGCGCTTGAAATCGCGATTACGCCAACAAAACCTTCTTTCTCCGCATCCTCTATAATAGCGTCGATATTGTCCTTGTTTAGAAAATCGCTACCGCTCGCCGCGTCGCTTGATGACATAATCAAAAGGCAACCAGCCAATGATGCCATTGCTTTTATCTTGAGTGTTTTCATGAAATCTCCGATGTAATAGATTAGCTCTAGCTCGAAAGCTCGGTGCGGTTTCACTAACCTTCGAAGCTTTGGCATGTCCTGAAGAAAAGGTTGAGAAACATTGCCAGACCTTGAGAAAGCGCCGCCGAGATGGTCTGAAGCAAGAAAAATTAGCATCGGTGAAATCATAGTTGATATACCGAAAAATCAGCTAGTCATGGGCAAGCAGGTTCACCAGCTTGAACCGCGCCTGGTGCGTGTTCTTTTGATACTGTGTGAGAACGCCGGTGAAGTCGTCAGCAGAGAAGCGCTTTTGTCCGCTGTTTCGGCATTGCCCTATGCGGGTGATGAATCACTGACGCAGGCAATATCCAAACTACGCACTATGCTAGGCGATAAGCCGAAATCACCGAAATATATCAAAACCATTCCGCGCCAGGGATATCTTCTATTAACGCCAGCGGAAATCATCGATCAGCCCGTTCAACAGGTTGCGATCGATAACACCGGCACGACCCGAAAGAAGATACTCGGCGGAGCCATTCTATTGGTAATAATCATAGCTGCTCTGGCGTACAATTGGCCCGATGATAACGGCGATACCGAATTCATTGAAAAGAAGAATATTGAGTTCATTGAACGCGAGTAGCAATGATACGATCATCGTTGACAGGGCTGGATTCAGGTCATCCGATGAGATCGAGGTCAAATACGCGTGAATTGCTGGTATTGAAACATCTTCTCAGGACGCTACCAACTATAACGCAATAAAGGGCACCATCTCGCCAACATCCGCCGCCTCCGCATGCGCTGGCCGGCACAGCAGGGCGTTGGACGCAGCCAGAACCGAGAGTTTGGCGCTGTCCTGGCTACCAAAAGGCGTGATCCCGCTCGGATCGACTTTTGCCCGCAAAAACTGCGCGCGGGGGCCGTTGGCGGGGAGGGCTTGGCTGGTCGGGGCGCTTTGATAGTCGGGGAGATAGCGGGCGGCTCCGGCCATGAAGCGGATCAGCGGCAGCAGGAACAGGGTCGCCGCGACAAAGGCGGAGGCCGGGTTGCCGGGGAGCGCCAATATCAACGTCTTTCCCAATCTTCCCGCCATCACCGGCTTGCCCGGTTTCATCGCGATCTTGTAGAAGTCGATTTCCGCGCCGAGCTTGCGGAAGGCGGGGCCGACCAGATCATGATCGCCGACCGATGCGCCGCCGATGGTGACGATGATATCGCAATCCTCTGCGCTTTCCAGCGTCTGGCACAATATGTCCATATTGTCCGGAATGCGGCTCAGGCTGCGGGTTTCGGCGGTCAGGCCGGAGAGCATGGCGGACAGCATGACGTCATTGCTGGCGGGTATCTGGTGGGGCAGGGTGTCGCTGCCCGGGGCGACCAGTTCGTCGCCGGTAGAGACCACCGCCACGCGGGGCTGTGCGCCGACCGATAGCTCGCCATAGCCGGCAATCACCGCTTCGCCGAGCGCCGCCGCATTGAGCAGACTACCGGCGGGCAAGCCGATGCTGCCCTGTTTGAAATCCCCGCCCTGATAGCGAACATGGCGGCCCTTTTCGGGTGAGGGCTCTGCGGTCAAGCGGATGGTGGTGCCGTCGGCCTCGACATTTTCCTGCATGACCACGGTATCGGCGCCTTCGGGCAGCAGCGCTCCGGTGAAAATGCGCGCGGTCTCTCCGGCTTTCAGCGCGCGGCAGGGCGGGCTGCCAGCGGGGCACTCGCCGATCAATGTCCACGGACCCTCGCGGTCTGCAAAGCGGATCGCATAGCCGTCCATCGCCGACATATCGGCTGCCGGCTGCTCGCGCTTTGCGATCAGGTCTCCGGCGAGATAGCGGCCAAGCGCATCATGGACGGAAAGCGTTTCGGCGGGCAGGCGGGAGGCCAGCGCGATCAGTCGCTGCTGGGCTTCGTCCAGAGGCAGCAAGCTGCTCATTCCGCGACCCAGTCTCCCGACTTGCCGCCGCTTTTCGACAGCAGGCGGATATCGCTGATCACCATATCCTTCTGCATTGCCTTGGACATGTCATAGATTGTGAGGAGTGCGACGGAACAGGCTGTTAAAGCTTCCATTTCGACGCCGGTCTTGCCGGTCAGGCGGGCCATGGAAGAGACCTTGATGCCGTCATCGAGAAAGGTGAAATCCACTGCCACTTTGGTCAGCGCCAGCGGGTGGCATAGGGGGATGAGATCGCTGGTCTTTTTCGCCGCCATGATCCCGGCAATGCGTGCCGTCGCCAGCACATCGCCCTTTTTCATGCTATTCGCTTTTATCGCTTGCAGGACTTCCAGTTTCATCGTGATCCGGCCCTCGGCATGGGCTTCGCGGACCGTGTCGGCCTTGCCGCCCACATCGACCATATGGGCCGCGCCGTCGCCGTCGATATGGGTCAATTTGCTCATCGGGTTCCTGTCAGCAGTTCGCGGGTTGCGGCCTCGACATTATCCTGTCGCATCAGAGATTCACC
Source organism: Parasphingorhabdus sp. (assembly GCA_036963725.1). Lineage (GTDB taxonomy): Bacteria > Pseudomonadota > Alphaproteobacteria > Sphingomonadales > Sphingomonadaceae > Parasphingorhabdus. Next base: position 7,339 of record JBALUX010000082.1, read on the forward strand.
TACCAAAAAGGCGCGGGCGCCGGACCCGGACAATCGCTGGCAATCTGCGTGGGTGAAGATGCCGCTTTCCGACACCATGATCCGGTCGTCGGGCACCAGTTTCGCCAGCCGTTCGGTCTGGTCGAGGCTGGTTTCGAAGGTCTTGAGATTGCGGTTGTTGATGCCGAGCAGCGGCGATTGCAGCTTCAGCGCCCGTTCCAGCTCCGCTTCGTCATGCACCTCGATCAGCGCGTCCATACCGAGCGAAAGCGCTTCCGCCTCGATCTCCGCCGCCAGCGCGTCATCCAGCACCGCCATGATGATCAGAATGGCATCCGCGCCGAGCGCACGGGATTCCGATACTTGCCAGGAATCGACCATGAAATCCTTGCGCAGGCAGGGCAGGTCGACCGCAGCGCGCGCCGCGACCAGATATTCGTCCGCGCCCTGAAAATAAGGCTGGTCCGTCAGAACCGACAGGCAGGCCGCACCGCCGGCCTGATAGGCACGCGCATGGGCCGGAGGGTCGAAATCCTCCCGGATCAGACCCTTTGAGGGGCTGGCTTTCTTGATCTCCGCGATCAGGGCAAATCCGGTGGCCGATTTTGCGCGGATCGCGGCAGCAAAACCGCGCGGTGCGCTCTGACGGGCAATATCATCGCTCAGCTTCGACGCCGGGACATCAGCCTTCCGTTGCCGCACATAGTCCCGCGTCGTCGCGCAGATTTCTTCAAGCTTGTTCATTGATTGGCGATCCAGCAATTGAGCATCGCGTTGGCAAGCCCCTTGTCGAGCGCCTCGGCGGCTTCCTCGACGCCTTCCTCCCAGTTGTTGACTTCGCCCGCCACCATCAGCGCCGCGGCGCTATTGAGCAATACGGCGTCGCGATAGGCGGATTTCTCGCCCAGCAGCAGCGCCTTGAGCGCAGCGGCATTATATTGCGCATCGCCGCCTTTTATCGCTTCCGCCGGATGCTGGGTCAGGCCGGCATCCTCCGGGGTGATCCGGCTGATGGTGACGCTGCCGTCGCTGATAATGGCAACGCGGCTGGGACCGGAAATGCTGAGCTCGTCGAGCCCTTCTTCGCCGGAGACGATCATCGCCTTGTCATAGCCCAGTTGCAGCGCCGCTTCGGCATAAGTCTCGACCAGATCGGGAGAGGCCACGCCGATCAGCTGGCGTTTGACCTTCGCGGGATTGCACAGGGGACCGAGCAGATTGAAGATCGTCCGGCGACCGATGGCCTTGCGGATCGGTCCCAGCGGGCCGAGCGCGGGATGATGGTTGGGCGCAAAGAAAAAGGCGATGCCGATGTCGCGCAGGCTCTGCTCGCCATTGGTCGCCGCTTTCGGAAGGTCCAGACCGAGCGCTTCGAGCGTGTCCGCCGCACCCGATTTGCTCGATGCCGCGCGGTTGCCGTGTTTCGCCATGGGGATTTCGCAGGCGGCGACGACCAGCGCGGTGGCGGTGGAAATATTCAGACTGTGACTGCCATCGCCGCCGGTGCCACAGACATCAATCGCGTTTTCCGGCGCGTCGACGCCGATCATCCGGGCTCGCATTTCGGTGGCTGCTGCTGCGATCTCGGTGGCCGTCTCGCCTCGGTCGGCTAGCGCGACCAGAAAGGCGGTGATCTCTTCTGCCGAACAGGATCCGTCCAATATTGCGGCAAAGGCTTCGCGGGCCGCTGCTGCAGACAAGGCGTTCGCCGGATCGGGCAAGGTCATGCCCGTTCTTTCGCTTCGATCCCCGCAATCGCCATGAAATTGGCCAGCAATTGATGGCCATGTTCCGTAGCGATGCTCTCGGGGTGGAATTGCACGCCGTGGATCGGCAGGCTTTCGTGGCGGAAGCCCATGATCGAACCGTCGTCGGCGGTGGCATTGACCGGCAGGCTGGCCGGAATATCCTCGACAATCAGCGAATGATAGCGGGTCGCGGTATAAGGCGAGGGCAGACCGGCAAAGACGCCGCTGCTGTCATGTTTCACCGGCGAGGTCTTGCCGTGCATCAACCCGCCGCGCACCACCTTGCCGCCGAAATGCTGGCCGATGCTCTGGTGGCCGAGACACACGCCGAGCAAAGGCTTCTCCGCATCGGCGCAAGCCGCGACCAGATCGAGCGATATGCCCGCTTCATTGGGGGTGCAGGGACCCGGTGAAATCAGGAAGGCTTGCGCGCCGGTGGCCAGCGCTTCGCTGGCGGTCAGAGCGTCGTTGCGCTCGACGCGCACCTCCGCGCCGAGTTCCATCAGATAATGGACCAGGTTGAAGGTGAAGCTGTCATAATTGTCGATAACCAGAATCATGAACCGCGTCTAACGGGCCGTGTTTGACCGGCCAAGCAGAATTTCGTTCTTTCCGCTGTTTGATGCTGATCATGCGCGGACCAGACAGCGCAAATTTTCGATCAACAGCAATTGTAATTTGGGCGCCGAGCGTCCACAATATTATCAATTGAAACCAAAGGATCTTCCAATGAGAACCAGTCATGTTTTTTTGTCCGCAGCTGCATCTTTGCTCGCCATCTCGGTCAGTGCACCGGGCTGGGCGAAGGACGCTGCCGCCGAAGCGACGGCAGATGAAAATGTTGCGGATACGGAAAAAGCGGAAATCGGTGCCTGGGGCGTTGATCTCTCCGCGCGGGACATGTCGGTTTCACCCGGTGCGGATTTCTTCCGTTATGTGAACGGGCACTGGCTGGATACGGTAGAGATTCCCGAAGACCGGTCGCGCTATGGTTCGTTCGACATATTGCGGGAGCGATCCGACGATCAGGTCCACGCGATCCTTGACGATCTCGCCGCGCACGGTGACGGAGCCGATGCGCTGGATCAGAAAGTCGGTGCATTTTACGCCGCATGGATGAACCAGGCGACCATCGAAAAACTGGGTACCAAACCACTCGAGCCTTATCTTGCGAAGATAGAGACCGTCGAGGATCGTGCGGGATTGCTGAAACTGTTCGGAACCGTCGGCTATGCCTCGCCGGTGGGGGTGGGTACCTTGCCTGATCCTGCCAATCCCACCCGCTATGTTGTTGCCGCCGGACAGGCTGGACTGGGCATGCCAAGCCGCGACTATTATCTCAAGGAAGGCGCGGAATATGACGCGTTTCGCACGGCCTATCGCGATTATCTGATCACAATCCAGAAACTGGCCGGAATCAGTGATGCTGCTGCCAAGGCCGACCGGATCATTGCACTGGAAACGGCCCTCGCCAAATCGCACTGGGAGCCCGAGCGGCAGCGCGATATCAAACAGATTTACAACCCGATGAACCGCGAGCAGCTGATGGAACTCGCGCCGGAATTCGACTGGACGGACTGGCTGGAAGCCAGTGGATTTGGCAAGGTCGTTACGATCATAGCGACCGAGACAACCGCAATCGCTGCAAGTGGTAAGCTGCTCGAAACGGTCCCGGTCAGCACCTGGAAAGAATATCTGATCGCGCATTTCATCAGCGACAATGCCGACTATTTGCCAAAGGCATTTGACGAGGCGAAATTCAATTTCTTCAGCAAGGCACTACGCGACATTCCGGTCCAGAAAGAGCGTTGGAAACGGGGTGTCGATCTGGTCAACGGTCATATCGGCGAAGCGATCGGCCAGAAATATGTCGATCGCCACTATCCCGCCGAAAGCCAGCGGCAAATGACCGAACTGGTCAGCAATCTGACGGCGGCTTTGGGCGAACGGATCAGCAAGAGCGACTGGATGGATGAAGCGACCCGCAACGAAGCACAAAAGAAGCTCGACGCTTTTGAACCCCGGATCGGTTACCCGTCGAAATGGATCGACTATTCTCCGCTGGTTGTGAAACCGGATGACGTGCTCGGCAATGTTCAGCGGGCCGCGAAATTTGCCTTCGAAATCGATCTGGCACGCTTGCCGCATTCGGTCGATCGCGAACTGTGGGCCATGAATCCGCAGACCGTGAATGCTTATTATAATCCGCTGCTCAACCAGATCACCTTTCCCGCAGCGATATTGCAGCCGCCATTTTTTGACCCCAACGCTGACCCCGCGGTCAACTATGGCGCGATCGGCGGCGTGATCGGCCATGAAATCGGCCACGGCTTTGATGATCAGGGGCGCCAGTTTGACGGCACCGGCAAGCTGCGCGACTGGTGGACCAAGGAATCCGCAGAGAAGTTCGAAGCGCGGACAAAATTGCTCGGTGCGGCCTATGACAAGTTTGAACCGGTTCCCGGCGTTAATGTTAACGGCCAGCTCACCATGGGGGAAAATATCGGTGATCTGGGCGGCCTCGAAATGGCCTATTCCGCCTATCGCCGTTACGTCGCCAGCCATGGCGAGCAGCCGGTAATCGACGGTCTGACCGGCGACCAGCGCTTCTTCCTGTCCTGGGCGCAGGTCTGGCGCGGTAAATCCCGCGAAAACGCGTTGCGCGAGCAATTGCTCACCGATCCGCACAGCCCGACCGAATATCGGGTCGACGGCGTCGTTCCCAATATCGACGCCTGGTATGCCGCGTTCAATATCACGCCGGACAGCGCCATGTATATTTCGCCCGAAAAACGCGTGAAAATCTGGTAGGCAATGTCATGAGCGAACCTGTAACCGTAAATGTTCCCCATAAACTGGGATTGACCGAAGCCAAAAGCCGGATCGGCAGTGGTGTCCACACATTGAGCGACATCATCCCGGGTGCCAGCCTGACCGATCATCGCTGGGAAGACGACCATCTTCACTTCACCCTCGAAGCGGTTGGCCAGCGGATCATCAGCGACATGCATGTCCGCGAAGACGAAGTGTATGTCGTGCTCGACCTGCCCCCGATGCTGGCGATGTTCGCCAACAAGATAAAGGCGAAGCTGATGAAGGAAGCGCCGAAGATGCTGGAGTAGATCGGTTGCTCCAGAATGGCTTTTAACCGCAAGCGAACGAAAGCGTTGATGAATTTTTTAACGTCAACGACTGGCTGGAGTGCAGTTGAACGCGCGAAAAATTAGTGCGTTTCGCAAAGAGCCGCTACAACACCGGACAAACGAACCAAAAAAGGAAATTGATATGCGTGCATGGGCCCTGAAGAGTCGTCCCGCCGGTACCCCGGTGGCTGATAATTTCCAGATGATAGAGGCA
>JBALUX010000083.1:0-12373 GCA_036963725.1 Parasphingorhabdus sp.
CGCGCCGTTTCAGGTCATAGGCCGACTGGCGGGTGCGCTGGACAAAATAGGCCGACGCCTGGACATTGCCGGTCTGCGCGAGCGCCTCGAGGAATTTGACGCGCAGCTCGCGGTGCCAGCCGTCGTGGCGGGTGCAGTCCCCCTCCCGCTCGCGGGAGGGGCTAGGGGTGGGGGTGTCTGTTATATTAGCACCTGCACTCTTGGTCTCGCACAGGCCCACCCCCGGCCCCTCCCGCGAGCGGGAGGGGGGTGTCAGTTCTTCACCCTGTACCTGCACATCTTCGTCACCCCGAACCGAGCTGTCCTCGTCATCCTGAACTCGTTTCAGGACCCCGTCCCTCTCCCCCCGATCTTCCGGTTCAACCTCTGGAGGTCCTGAAATAAATTCAGGATGACGAATGTGCTCTCCGCCATCACCAGCACTCTCAAGCCCCTCCTTTTCAAAGGAGGGGTTGGGGTGGTTCCTCTCGTCCGAGCGGCCTTCTCGAGGCTCCAATCCACTTCCACCGCCCCCCGTTTCCTCACCCCGCACCACCCGCAGGCGGTGAATAAATTCATCCTGAAATGTCATAGGTTTTACTCCTTCCAAAGTGACCATCCTGACCGCTGCACAGTGGTGCTGCTAGATTGAATGGTTTGTTAAAGGGAGCTTGTATAACCTATTTGGTGTTTTGTAGGAAAGGTAGAGTTGGGTTATTGGGGTGTCGAAATCACGAAATATAGCGTGGTTAATGCTATCACGATGCTTAAGATTCCAATCATGAGTGTAAGGGTATTTATCCAAGCAGATTGACGTATAGAATAGCTCATATCCAAGTCGTGCTGAACCTTGGCGAGAATATTAGTATTTCGATAAACTTCTTTCGCAGCTTTAAGCGTGCGCGTGTTTAATATCTGCAAGAATGAATGAGAAGTATTCTCATCATCGTAATATACCCCTCTAACATTTAGTGAATTGCCTTTAAAAAAATCAAAATTGGTTTTTTTGATATCGTAAGAGAGGGTTTTGACATCTAGCGATATTTTCCAGTCTAGCCGTGATTTTTTCTTATTAAACAAATTGGGCATTTTAGAAATTGGATCGAGGCTGTTGTCTCTAATGCTACCCAGCTCCTTATTCAAACTGTGAGTGAGGCGGTTTAATCCCCATTGCACCATGAATGCTGGGACATAGAAATCAAAGTGAGTTGCAAGCGAATCATTATCACGATCGCCGAACAAACTCAGATCAAGATTCTCAATAAAGTTGGAAGTTGCAGTTAAGCTTCCATAGGAGCGTGATCCACGACTAATTGGGACGTCTTCGTGGAACAAGAATTCGTCAGAATCATCGATTGAAAAGGGAGATGGTGATCTCGCGTTGTAAAACATTTGTCGGTATGCACCCCATCGTGGGGAAGGGCTTGAATTTAATTCGAGAAACTCCACACATGGAATCTCAGAATCCTCTTTGGATGAAAAGATCCCAGGAAATTCAACTCTAAACCATTGGTGGATCAAGGCTTGAAAGTGCGCCCTACTTTTTTTAATTAGCCTCTGTTTTTGATGCAGTGGGCTGATAATCGAGGTCGATAGTCGAGTGCGAGATTCAAACTCAGTCAATAAATGCAAACCACAGATTTTATCATAGGTTTTCCATTCGTTTTCTTCGAGGACAAAGCATATCACAATAGCGGATAACGCGGGCGAAACGCTAAACAACGATACTTTCGCACTCGAGAAAATGCCCGGTAATGACTTGGACTGTTGATGATGCCCTTGGTTAAAAAAAGTTGTGGGGTTTCGAGTAATATATCCTAGATTTTTCCACCCTTGGCGATACCGCTCGTTTCGGGCTGCACTCAACCAGTCCATTGGACTTTCACGATCTTTTGAAGAATCCTCCCAACCAAGTTTTAACAGCCTCTTCTTCGTTTCCGCTAACGAGGACGGGGTCAGAAAATCGATTGACCAAATGAATCTGAGTTTTGAATTATCTGCTTTACCTGGAAAAACATCCATTCGATTTTTATGGTTTTCTTCGTAATTTTTCCTCGTCGCATTAGGGTGGTCGAACAAAATCGGTAACTGTCGGTGCAATCTGGCTCTTAACCAATGGATCTCTGATCGGAAAAACTTTTGAAATTCAAATAAGGGTTTTGTGTGCATACTGCCATGTACCATAGTAAAAACTCATCGATCACACAAAATGCACTGATTTACCTGTTCGCATCTATGTTCCCAACCCCGTAACCGCCAACAAGCAAACCACAAACCCATAGCCCAGCACCCCGTACACCCCCGCCCGGAACCACGGATAGGGGATGCGCGCTTTGCCGGGGTGGCCGGTCGGGTGGACGACGGTGAGGCGCTCGCCGATCACCGGGGTCGGGAAGGGCGTGGTCAGCGGGTCGCGGACCTCGATAAAGCCGCCGCGCTCGTCGGGCACCAGCAGCACCGCGCTATACAGCGTCGCGCCGCCGCGCTTCTTGAGCTGGTGGCGGACGATCTGGGCGGGCACGCGGCGGGTGCCGTTGCGGATGAACAGCAGATCGCTGCGTATCATCAGCGCCAGGCCGGTGGCCGCGAGGGCGAGGCCGATCAAGAGGAAGAGCGTTTCGATGGTGGGGGCGCTATCATGGTTTGGGGAGGGTGTTAAGTGCCCTCTCCCGTGAGGGAGAGGGACGCGGAGACTTGGCAGCTTGCTGCCTAGTCGTAGCTGGGTGAGGGCGTACCGGACTATTGTTGCAGAGCAGCCCACTATCCGAACACCCTCATCCAACTGCGCCTAGCCGCCTGCGCTGACGCTCCGGCAGCAAGGCTTCGTATCCTTCTCCCTCACGGGAGAAGGGAAAGAGGTGCGGGACGGTCGCTGCAGAGCAACCGACCAGCGGTACACCCTCATCCAACTTCATCTAGCCGCCTTCGCTGCGCTCCGGCAGCAAGATTGCGTATCCTTCTCCCTCACGGGAGAAGGTGTTTTTCCTGCCACTGCGCGCGCGAAATTTCCCAGACCAGCGAGGGTCTCGTGGTGCCGTCGGCGCGCTGGCTGGTGATTTCGCCCATGCGCTGGAAGCCTAGCCCGTCTAATAAATGCGCGGTGCGGTGGTTGTCGGGGGCAGCGGTTTCGCAGATCAGGTCGAGGCCGAGCGTGTCGAACATCCAGGCGAAGCTCTGCCGCGCGCCGTCGACGCCGCGGCGCTGGCCCTGGCGGTCGGGGTGGATGGCGCCGCCGAGCTCGCCGGCCGCCCAGCCGGGCCAGACGCAGATGTCGCTATAGCCGCCGATCCGGCCCTGCTCGTCGAAGTTCAGGAACAGCAGGCCGATGCCTTGCTCGCGCTGCTGCAGATGGTCGGCGATGAAGGCGCGGACCGAGTCCACGGTCAGCGGGCGGGGCAGGGTGTAGATCGGCGCGTGGATCTGCGGGTCGCCGAGAAATTCGTGGAGGATCGCGGCATCGTCGACCGTGGCGAGGCGGGACGTGTCATTCTCCGTGGCAATCGATGTCGCTCCGGCTACGGCGGCTCTTATCGCGGCGGCTTGTTGCTGCGGGACCGGATTGCGGGTGATCGGGATGCTGCTCATCGGGCGCGGTTACAATATTTTGCCGGTGGAGGCCATGACCCGCAAGCGGTCGGCGGCGGGGCAGGGGTGCAATCAGGCCGGGCCGGACCGGTCGAGATATGCCGGGGCCGTGCCCCTTAAATATGATCGCGGGCAACCGTTAGTAGCCGGGTTCGCATCGTGAAAAAATTGCGGTTGATGGACGGCAATCCGGTCGGAATTCTGGGGAAACAAGGTGAAGCTATGGTCGCAAATGTGATGCTAAAGCGTCTGTTCGACATTCACAAAGAATTCTGGACGTTCAATTCCGAGCGCGATCCCAGCACGCGGGAGCTGATCGCCCGGCAGCAGATCAAGATGATTGCCGATGTGTCCCGGATCATCGCCATCGCCATGATTCCGATCGCGATCTACATGATCGCCAATCTTTTCGTCCACGCCAGCACCCCGTTCATCGCCGCCGGTCTGTTCGGCATGGCGGTCATCACATTTGTCTCGATCAGAAATTTCCGCCGCAAAAGCCTGCGCGATTTCGACATCAAGTCTTTCTATGTGCTGCGGCGCAAATTGTGCTTCGAGAGTATCGTCGTCGCTCTGGCGCTGAACCTGAGCCTCGCCTTTCCGCTGGGCTTCGGGCAGATTCCGCTGAATGAAAATGGCGTGATCCTGATCCTCGGCAGCATCGTGGTCGGCGGCTTTACCTATGGCAGCATCCCGCGCGCGCAGACCTTCGCGATCGCCATACCGACGATATTATTGGCGATCGCCTTCTTCTTCGTCAAAGGCCTGGCGGCGGTGGAATCGGTGCTGTTGCTATTGTTCTTCGCCACCTGTGTCGATTCGATTTATCGTCTGTTCTTCTTCAATTTCGCCAAACGCCATATCTACGCGGCCCAGCAGGAGGACGCGGCGGAAACCGTCAAGCTGCTGCTCAACGACTATGCCGAGCAAAGTTCGGACTGGCTGTGGGAAACCGACGAATCGCTGCGGATTGTCCGGGCGTCGGACCGTTTTGCAACCGCCGCCGGCCTGACCATAGAGGCATTGAACGGCATGCATATTGCCGACCTGTTCGCCGATGGCGACGAACGGCATGCGCTGCTGCAGCGGCTGGGGCAGGGGCAGCCGATCCGGGGGCTGGTGCTGCCGATATCGGTCGACGGCGAAGACCGCTGGTGGCGGATTTCCTGCCGGCCGATGGACGCGGCGGCAGGTCGGTCGAAAGCGCTGCGCGGCGCGGCGACCGATGTCACCAGCGAAAAGCAGACAAAGGATCAGGTTGCCCGCCTGGCGCATTATGACAGTCTGACCGATTTGCCCAACCGGGCCCTGTTCAACCAGTCGCTGGAAAGCGCGCTGGCCCGGCTGAAAGACGACCAGAATATCGCCGTGCTCTATGTCGATATCGACCGGTTCAAGGCGATCAACGACACGATGGGCCACAATGCCGGAGACCGGGTCTTGCAGGTGGTCGGCAACCGGCTGGCCACGGCCGTCGGCGAAGACGATATCGTCTCGCGGCTGAGCGGCGACGAATTCGCCATCTGCCTGACCAGCGCCGGCGGTAGCGATGATGTCGCCGATATCGCATCGGATATCGTCGACAGGGTGTCCCAGCCCTATATGATTGACGGCCACAAGATTTCGACCGGCATAAGCCTCGGCATTGTCGTCTCCAACGACAAGTCGGAAACCGCCGAGGGCCTGCTGCACAATGCCGATATCGCGCTGTACCGGTCGAAGGAGAATGGCCGCGGGCGGGTGACGCTGTTCGAGCCGCAGATGCTGCAGGCGCAGCTGGACCGGCGCGAGATGGAGCTCGACCTGCAGGCTGCACTGAAGCGGGACGAGCTGGAGCTGCACTATCAGCCGGTATATGATATCGAGACCGAAAAACGGCTGGGCTATGAAGCGCTGATCCGCTGGAACCACCCGACCAAGGGCATGGTCATGCCGAACGAGTTCATCCCGATTGCCGAAGCGACCGGCCTGATAATCCAGCTGGGCGAATGGGTCCTCCGCACGGCCCTGCTTGAACTGAAAAACTGGCCGGAGCATCTCGGCGTGTCGGTCAACCTGTCTCCGGCGCAGATGCGCAGCCCCAATCTTTTGTCGACCATCATCAATGGCCTGGCATCGGCGGGCGTCGATTCCAACCGGCTGGAACTGGAAATCACCGAGACGGTGATCATGAGCCACAACCAGGCCAATTTCGACCTGCTGAACAAGATCCACTCGCTCGGCGTCAAGATCGCGCTGGATGATTTCGGCACCGGCTACAGCTCGCTCAACTATCTGCGCAGCTTTCCGTTCAACAAGATCAAGATCGATCGCTGCTTTGTCGAGGATGTCGACGGCCGGGAAGATTGTCAGGCGATTATCCGCGCGGTGACCGGTCTGGCTTCCAGCCTCGGCATGGTGACGACGGCCGAAGGCATTGAACGCGAGGGACAGTTGCTGCAGGTCAAGCTGGCGGGCTGCAAGCAGGTGCAAGGCTATCTGTTCAGCAAGGCAATTCCTGCAAGCCAGATCCCCGGACGCCTGGTGGAAGCCCAGCCCGAGTTCGGCGCTCTGGACAATATCCAGGAGCCGGAAGCCAATTTCGAACTGGCAAAACGCAAGATCGGATAAGCGAAGCCCCCGGCGCGCCACGTCGGATGTATCGGATAATCGGCCCAGAACAAATGCCGCAATTCCTCGCCGTCCTTAACCGGCCAATTAAATCTCCAATTGCAACTCTTCCCCGGCAATGGCATAACATGTCAAAAGCTGGGAGAGACGGCATGGCGACTCAGATCGTGAATGAAAACAGTGCAGCAGTAGAATCGGTTGACGTATTGATCGTCGGAGCGGGTATTTCCGGCATCGGCATGGCGGTGCATTTGCGGAATAAATGCCCGGGCAAGAGCTTTGCGATTGTCGAGCGCCGCGATGACATTGGCGGGACCTGGAACCTGTTCCAATATCCCGGCATCCGCAGCGACAGCGACATGCACACATTGGGTTTCAGCTTCGAGCCCTGGACCGAGCAGAAGTCGATTGCCGACGGTCCCTCGATCATCAAATATCTCCACCGGATCAAGGCCAAGCATGATCTGGAGAAACATATCCATTTCGGCCACAAAGTTCTGTCGGCCAGCTGGTCGAGCGAGGATGCACGCTGGACGGTGATCGCGGAGAAATCCGACGGCAGCCAGGTCACCATGTACGCCAATTTCGTCTATATGGGCGCCGGCTATTATGATTATGACAATCCCTATGACGCGCAGATAGAGGGGCTGGCCAATTTTAAGGGCGACGTCGTTCACCCGCAATTCTGGCCCCAGGATTTCGACTATTCCGGCAAGAAGGTGGTGATCATCGGCAGCGGCGCGACCGCGGTGACGATCGTTCCGGTGCTGGCGGAGAAAGCCAGCCATGTGACGATGCTGCAACGCACGCCGACCTGGTATGCCTCGGCACCGTCGAAAGACTGGCTGGCCAATAATCTGCGCAAGATTTTGCCGGACAAATGGGCCTACAAGATTACCCGCTGGAAGAATGTGAAGATGCAGGATCTTACCTTCCGCACCGCGCGCGACAACCCGCAGAAGGTCATCGACAAGCTTGAAAAGCCGATGAAAGAAGTGCTCGGCGACAAATATGTGAAGGAAGACTACACGCCGCCATATGGCCCGTGGGAGCAGCGCCTCTGTCTGGTGCCCGACGGCGATATGTTCAAGGCGATTGCCGCAGGCAAGGCCGATCTGAAGACCGGTCATATCGAGACGGTGACCGAAAGCGGCATCAAGCTGAAATCCGGCGAGACGATCGATGCCGATGTCATCGTCACCGCGACGGGTCTGAAGATGGCGGTAGCCGGCAAGGTCGCCTTTTCCGTCGATGGCAAGCCGGTCAACTGGCCCGACCATTATTATTACAAGGGCTGCATGTTCTCCGACATTCCCAATCTGGCGGTCGTGTTCGGCTATCTCAATGCATCGTGGACGCTGAAGGCGGATATCGTGTCCGAATTTGCCTGCCGGGTGCTCAACCATATGGACGCGACATCGACGCGGATCGCCAATCCGGTGCTGAACAAGGAGCTGGAACAGGAGCAGCTGTTCGATTTCTCGTCCGGCTATATCCAGCGTTCGATCAACGAATTGCCGCGCAACAGCACCGCGATGCCGTGGAAGCTCAACCAGGATTATCTGTTCGACAAGAAGATATTGCTCAACGATCCGGTCGATGACGGGGTGATCCAGTTTTACGGACCCAATTCGCAGCAGGGCGCTGGCGCCAGCGAGCAGGAACTCGAAGCCGCGGAATGATAAGGTGCTTCTCTGTGTGAGGCTGACCGTGCGTTTTGTTGCTTAACGATTTGTTGAGCAGAATTCTGTAATCCCCCTCGGCAAGGGGTGATCCATGGGATATATGAATTCGCAATTTCGCAGGGTGGAACCGGCGCTGATCGAACAGCGCAAGGCGTTTCGCCATCCGGTCCAGATCCAGCGCACCGCTATCAGGCAGCATGGCAAAAATGCCAAGAAAGGCGAGCTGGTCGATGTCTCGATCTATGGTTGCCGGGTTGCCAGCGACAGCATGATTGCCGAGGGCAGCCGTGTCTGGCTGCGCTTCGAAGGCAGCAGCCCGATCACGGCGACCGCGATCTGGTGCAAGGATGGTCAGGTCGGCTGCCGTTTCGACGAAACACTCGATCAGAAGCTGTTTCGCAGCCTCGCTCTGATCAACGAATAAACTGGGGCCGGGCCTAGCAAAACCACTCACTTGCCAACTGACAATCATGTCAGTAAGGTAGTGAAATGGAAAACAAGATTCTTGACGTTTTGATTGTCGGTGCCGGTCTGTCCGGTATCGGTGCGGCGGTTCACCTGACCAAAAGATGCCCGGGCAAAAGCTTTGCCATCGTCGAGGCGCGGGAGCGGCTTGGCGGGACCTGGGACCTGTTCCGCTATCCCGGAATCCGGTCGGACAGCGACATGTATACTTTGGGTTATAATTTCAAACCCTGGACCGCGCGGCGGGCGATTGCCGACGCCCCGTCGATTCTCGAATATCTCAATGAAACCGTCGACGAATACGGCTTGCAGGACAAGATCCTGTTCAACAACAAGGTGATTGACGCAAACTGGTCGAGCGAAGAGGCTTTGTGGACGGTCAGCCTCCAGCGCGGTGATGGTTCGATCGACACCGTCAAATGCAATTTTCTCCATATGTGCTCGGGCTATTATAGCTATGAGGAAGGTCATAACCCCGACTTTCCCGGCAAAGCGGATTTCGCCGGACCGATTGTCCATCCGCAATTCTGGCCCGAGGATCTGGATTATAGCGGCAAGAAAGTCGTGGTCATCGGCAGCGGCGCAACCGCGGTAACGCTTATTCCCTCGATGGCGGAAACGGCAGAGCATGTGACCATGCTGCAGCGTTCCCCGACCTATGTCGTATCGCGGCCGGGAGAGGACAAATGGGCCTTGCGGTTCCGCAAAGTCCTGCCAGCCAAGCTGGCCTATTTGCTGACGCGCTGGAAAAATGTGCTGATGGGCCTGTTCATGTTCAATCTGGCGCGCAAGAAGCCGGCGGCGTTCAAGGGACGGCTGCTGGAAATGGTCCGCGAGGAAATGGGCCCGGATGTCGATATGACGAATTTCACGCCCAGCTATAATCCGTGGGACCAGCGCCTGTGTCTGGTGCCGGACAGCGATCTGTTTGATTCGATCAAATCGGGCAAGGCGTCGATCGTCACCGATCATGTCGAAAGATTTACCAAAAACGGCATCAAGCTGAAATCCGGCAAGACGATCGAAGCGGATGTCATCGTCACCGCCACCGGCCTGAAAATGCTCACCGGCGGAAGCGCGACCATCTCGGTAGACGGAAAATTGGTCAAATTTGGCGACACGATCAATTACAAGGGCGTCATGTTCTCCGGCATTCCCAATTTCGGGATGACCATGGGCTATACCAACGCCAGCTGGACGCTGAAAGCCGACCTGACCAGCGAATATGTCTGCCGCCTGATCAACTATATGGACAAGAACGGCACGCCGATCGCTACGCCGACCTTGCCGGTGGATGGCCTGATCGGGACAGAGCCGATGCTCGATTTCAGTTCGGGCTATGTCCAGCGTGCGATCAAGAATCTGCCGAAACAGGGCGACCGCAAACCGTGGCGGCTCAACCAGAATTTTCCCAAGGACATCATCAACCTGCGGCACAAGGCCGTGGATGATGGCGTGATGGTCTTTTCCAGACCGGGTGCTGCTATCGCCAGCCTGCCGAAAAAGCAGCGGGAAGTGGAAACAATCGCCGCCGAATAGACTCTCGCGCTTCGCCTGATCTGTGGCTATAGCGATCAAATGACTGATTTTAAGGCATTGATCGAGGCCGACACCGGCCAGACCGCACGCAATATCCAGCTATTGGATGTGAACAATTTTGAAGACTGGCTGAAAGGGCAACCGGAGAATATCCGGACGCTGGTCGCGGCCTATCACTTTGCCGGCAAAGCCGACAGCTATCTGCTGCTGCCTCCGGTCGGTGGCAAGAGCGATGACAAATCGATAGCGACCGACTTTTCGGTGGTTGCCGGTGTGCCGGATCAAGCCAGGCTCGACGCCTGGTCGCTGGCCAGGCTCGGCAGCAGCCTGCCCGAGGGTAATTACCGGCTGCAGGATGTCAGCGCCAAGGGAGCGCTGTTTGGCTGGCTGATTTCGCAGCATGAATTTGACCGTTACAAGGAACTGCCCGACCGGCAGGGACCGAGCGTGCTGCTGGTCAACGACGCCATCGGTCAGCGGGATGAAGCCGTGCGCCAGGCCGAAGCCAGCGCGATGGTGCGGGACATGGTCAATACGCCGGCTGCCGATATGGGACCGGACAAGCTGGAAGATATTGTCGACAAGCTGGCCGCCCGGCACGGCGCAGAACTGAAGGTGACGCGCGGCGATACGCTGGAAGAGCATTTCCCGATGATCCATGGCGTCGGCAAGGCGGCGATGCGCGCCCATGCGCCGCGCCTGCTTGAACTGAAATGGGGCAAGGCGGATCATCCGAAAATCGCGATTGTCGGCAAGGGAGTGACCTTTGACACGGGCGGCCTTTCGATGAAATCCGGCGCCGGCATGCTGTTGATGAAAAAGGATATGGGCGGCGCGGCGCATGCGATTGCTCTGGCCCGGCTGGTGATGGAAGCGAAGCTGCCGGTGCGCCTGCACCTGCTGGTTCCCGCGGTCGAAAATTCCGTCGACGGGAACGCCGTGCGCCCGGGCGACATCTTGCACAGCCGCAAAGGGCTGACCGTCGAGATCACCAATACCGATGCCGAAGGACGGCTGGTGCTGGGCGATACATTGACTCTGGCCGGCGAGGAAGAGCCGGAAATGATCATCGATTTCGCGACCCTGACCGGCGCGGCGCGCGTTGCCCTGGGTCCGGACCTGCCGGCGATGTTCTGCGATGACAAGGAGATGGCGGACGGGCTGCTGCAGGCTGGCGAGGATGAAAGCGATCCGCTGTGGCAAATGCCGCTGTGGTCGGGCTATGACGCGATGCTGAGCAGCAATATCGCCGATTGCGTGAACAGCGCGTCGGGTGGCTTTGCCGGCTGCATTACTGCGGCGCTGTTCCTGAAGAAATTTGCGCCGGAATCCGTGCCCTGGGCGCATTTTGATACATTTGCCTGGCGACCGGCGGCCAAGCCGGGACGGCCGATCGGCGGCGAAGCGCTGGGCCTGCGGGCGAGCTGGCGCTATTTGCAGGGGCGTTACGGGCAGTAGGTAAGGCGAGATAAGATCTTTGCATGGAATTTCCGCTATCGCACCAATTGCGGCCATTGGCCAGCAGCAGTAACCTTTCTGATTGTTGACATACGTCAAGACGCGGCATATTTCCCGTTAGGGAGAAGACGCGATGTTCGGACTGCTTTGGTCAGCATTTTCTGACCCGTTCATGCTCATACCCGCCGTTTTTTTGGGCCTTTTGACGTTAACTTTTATGGCCACGGTGGGCAGACGCATTATGCGAGCAAATCGAATATTAGCGATGCTGGTCGGGATGGCATTTGTGCCCGCATTAGTAATTGCGATTGCCTTCGGCCTGCTCTGGACTATGCCAGATAGTCCGCCGCCAAATGACGGCCCCGCCATGTTGTTCACGGCGCTTCTTGTTCTGTCGATATGGAATATACCGGTAAGCTTGATAGTTAGTGCCGTTTATGTTGCTCAGCATCGCAGCGAGAATGTCCGCTAGACCGGACGAATAGCAAAAACCAGCCATTCCGATACCCACCCAACACCGGAAATTCCAACCAAGGCTCAGCCCAAAAGCGACACCGCTTGATTAACCACCCCCGGGTCGTCTAAAGGCCGTCGATTGTCATCGCTCTGTCATATGGCGCATAAGCCGCAGAATCAGGGACATTTTTTTATCGCTATTGGGATTTCGAAACGCATGGACATGGAAACTGCAGATACAGGCGCGCACGCGAAATTCGTGCTCAATGGTCCGGAAGGGGATTTCGATCCCCGGATCACCGCGCATCGCGGCGACCTGGCCGATATCGCGCTGGCCGGCAAATTGTTCGCGCCACATTATGCCGAATCGATGCCGATGCGCTGTTCCGCGCCAAAGGCGATGCTGCGCAAGCAGCCCGGCAAGGATCATGAAGCGATTTCCGAATTGCTGCACGGCGAGGATTTCCACGTGCTGGATATCGCCGGTGACTGGGCCTGGGGCTATTGCGGCAATGACAATTATGTCGGCTATGTGCCGGTCCATGCGCTGCAACATCAGAAAAAGACCCCCGAGCCGACCCATTTGATCTTTGCCC
>JBALUX010000084.1:0-5871 GCA_036963725.1 Parasphingorhabdus sp.
GGACAATTTCCGGCCATATTTCTGCTTGATCGGCCAGACCAGACGGCGCGCCTTGTCGAGGCTGACATTGTCGGGCCAGCTGTTAAGCGGTTCGAACCTTTGCTCGCCGCCATCGGAACCACCGCGTCCGTCACCGACACGATAGGTACCGGCGCTGTGCCAGGCCATGCGGATGAAAAACGGACCATAATGGCCATAATCGGCCGGCCACCAGTCCTGAGACGTGGTCAGGACCTTGCGGATATCTTCCTTGACCGCAGCGAGATCGAGCGTGGCAAACTCGGCTGCATAGTCAAAGTCCGGTCCATAAGGGTTGGACTGTGCCTCATGCTGACGCAGCGCAGCGAGGTCGAGGCTTTGCGGCCACCAGTCCTTGTTGGACATGGCGCCCGGCGGATCCTGAACGACCGTTTTCTGGGCTTGGGCCGGACTGGCCATTACCAGCGGCGTCATCGACGCGGCCAGCAAGGCGAATAGCGAAACCTGTGATTTGAACATCTCTCTCTCCTGTTGTTTTTCCCGAACTTCGTTACGGACGAAACTTTAGGCTCAGTCGAACAGATGGCGAAATCAGTAAATTTCCTGAGAGTAATCGAACATTTCGATTAAGGTGGCGTCGGAGATTTTCACAATCGATCTTGCCGACCTCGAAACTTTGGCCGGGGACCGACAAGGATTTGTGGAGCGAAGCGGTGCGACCTGTCACCTGGAAATGTAACAAATCGGCGCAGCTAAGCCGGACTTGAACGCCTTCATTTCACACAACAAAAGAAGCCCGACGGCCGGGTCGCAATAACCGTCGGACTTCTCCTGGATACCCTTAAAGGGCTTGGTGCGACATCGAGTTTGTATCGAGTGAAATAATTCATCAGATCGACGCCGCAGTATTTTGTTAACCGCGTTTTTCCGGGAGGACTGTGACGGCGATCACTGGCCAAAAGAAAATTATGCGTGGTTCGCCTTGCCTGCTGCGTGGAAAGCGCCAAGATATGGTTACACGGCCTGCCGTGCGTGAATTTATTTCAATCCCGTTTTCAGGTGCATTTCATGCGTCATCGCCGCAACCGGACAGCCGGGAGAAATTACAACCATTCGCGAGATAGCGGCTGCCCCGGCCAGTCCCAAAAAAAACGGGAGCTTACCCGAAGATAAGCTCCCGCTGCGCCTCTGTTGGGACTGCCTTCCTCTTGCGATTCCGGCGGCCGCTTTTTCGGCGTCCGGTTTCCGGGCCAATACGTTAATGGTCGGTGGTTTTCCACGTGTCCGCTTGCGCTTCTACGCTTCGGTTCCCGGCCCGCAATTGGTCTAGTCACCTGATGATCTAGTCGATCTGATCCGTTCCGGCTTGCGCCTTCCCGTTTCGGACTTTCTCCGATCATCGACCGAGAGATCCTTTTCCTTTTCTTGCGAAAAACAAACTGGTCGTCTCGACCATCTTCCGGGTCCCGGGCTGTCCTGCGGGTCATTGCTGACTGGTCGCTGGTTCGTCCAATTCCTTTCCGACGACCTATATATGCACCCAAATGCCGAGTCGCTCCTAGGGAAAACAGGGGAGTTATCCACAGGCAATGCACTTACCGGTGGAAAACTCCTGCCGATACGGTGGATAAACTTGGTGTCGGCGGTTTACGGGGGGGATTGTTGAAAGTCTGTCCGCTGGTCCGGCCCTTCTCTCATGGGAGGGGATGGATGAAGCACCGGACCTTTGGACCAATCCCGGCGCCTCGTTCGGGAGGAGGAGGAGGCTGCCGGGATTGTAACTTTTTGCCTCAGACCTGAACCGTTGAAAACAGCACGATGCTGCTAACGGAAAGGGCGGCGACAATATTGAAAAGCGTTCTCATGGATTTTCTCCTTATTCCAACGCCAATCACACATCTCTTTTCCTGCGTAACTTACAGGCTGCAGATGGTCGCATGGTCATTAAGTTTCAATTGAAAATGGAGAATAAGCTGTTGCGCGTTTTGCAACCGGTTCGCTCGCTCCATCGCCGCCAAATGAAACTTAACTAGCTGATTTTACTAGAACAGGTCTTTCAGCAGCTTCTTGCCCTTGTCGAGCGGATCGCGCCGGAACTTGGCTTCCTCGTTACCGATATAGGTAAAAATGCCCTCCATGGTCTGGTCGGTGACACTGTCGGTCAGACCATCACGCGAAAGGTCAGCCCCGCCCAGCCGGGCCAGCGAGGAAACGGATCCGAGCTTCTCGACCTGCTGGTAAGCACCCAGTTCCGTCAGCGCTTTTTCAACCAGCGGACGAACCTTTGCCGACAGTTCTTGGCCGGACGTGCGCCGGAGATAATCCGAACCGGCCGCTTCACCCCCGGTTACAATCCCGACACCGTCTTGCAGGGTGAGGCCATCGATCGCCGAGCGAAACACGGGCTTGGCTTCGAGCGCCGCCTTGCCTGCGGCATCGTTCAGCATCTTGGTGACATCCTTGGTCAGGCCAGCCTTGCTCGTGAAGCGCAAGATGCTCGTCGCCTTCTGCAACGGGCCGGGCAGCAATATGCGTACAGCCTTGTCGGCATAGAAAGCACCGGGTTCGGAGAGCTTGTCGAGCGCATTGTCAGAGGCGTCGCCCAAAATGCCTTTCACTCCGGAGCTTTGCGCTGCTGCAGGTGTCGCCGCGAACGACATCAGCGCCACCGGAGCCGTAGCCAAGGCGATGGCATTGAGTAGACTGCTAAAGGTTTTTCCGTGACGCATGACCATTTCTCCTGTTTTGTTACAGGCAGTCATAGCATATTTCATTGCTCCCCGCCTGAACGGCGCACGCCATGTCGGTAAAATTGTGCAAATTGCAGGAATTTTGGACCGATCCGGAACGTCTATTTGCGTTCGGAAAACACCAATACGCCTTTGGTTTCGTCCGCGGAAATTTCGGTGAAGGCCAGCGAGAAGGGATCCCCTTCCTCGGTCTTGCCCGAAAGACTGGTTCCGTCCCGTACGACTTCAAAATCATTGGCGGTCAATCGCGTCTCGTACCACGCGGACAGTTTTTCCACGCCGGCAGGCGTCTTGAAGCTGATCCGGACCTTGCCACCCTGCTCGCCTTTGTCCTGGACGTCAAAGCCGGTGACATGGCTACCGGGATAGAAATCGACATCGTTCATGTCGAAATCGTCGCTGTCGAGCGTGATCGACGGCAGGTCTACTTCCATCGAGAAGCCATCAGCCTTGATCGAGAATTTGCTGTCTTCGCCGTCACCGCCGATTTTGATTTTTTCGCCGTCGGACTTGCTCTCGTCGCTAAAATCTATCGAAACCGAGGATCCGTCGGCGGATTCATCTTCGGTCTTGCTGCAGGCGGACAGCGCAAGCGGCAGGGTCGCGAGTAAAATCAGATATTTCGTGGACATGCTAGTTTCTCCAGACTGTATTGCTATATTAATACAGTCTGGAGTTCAATCCGTCAAGCTGCAAGCGCTAATCAGGGGTCGATCGACGTTTCGGGGCCGGGAGCGTTTACCACGCCACCATCGACAGGAATGGTCGTACCGACCACATAATCGCCGGCGGAGCTGGCGAGAAATACCGCTGCCGATGCCATATCTTCAGGCCGGCCGATGCGTTTCGCCGGTATGCCTTTCTCAACCGCGTCTTCGTGATCGCGGGCGGCCTTGTTCATCGACGAAGCAAAAGCACCGGGGGCGATTCCGGTCACGATGATATCTTCCTGCACAAGCTTGGCAGCCATTTTGCGCGTCAGATGAATGACCGCCGCCTTGGAAGCCTGATAGCTATAGGTTTCCCACGGGTTCACCTTCATACCGTCAATTGACGCGATATTGATGACCTTGGCCGGCCGCTCCATGCTGGCAGCGGCCTTTAATTGCGGGTGCAGCGCCTGGGTCAGGAAGAACAGGCCTTTGACATTGGTGTCCATGACCTTGTCCCAGCCGGATTCGGGAAAATCGACATATTCCGCGCCCCAGGCGACGCCGGCATTATTCACGAGGATGTCGAGCTTATCTTCGCGCGATGCGATCTCGGCGGCCAGCGCCTTGCAGCCTTCTACCGTCGAAATATCGCCCTGGATATAAGTACAGTTTTCGCCGAATTCGGCAGCAGCAGCCTCACCCTGATCCGCCTTGCGGCCGGAAATATAGACTTTCGCGCCTTGGGCCAGAAATCCTTCGGTGATCATCGCGCCAATGCCGCGCTGCCCACCGGTGACGAGAGCAACACGACCTTCGAGCGAGAATAATTTGTTAAAATCCATCGTCATGTTCCTTTAATAGCCGTGCATTTCGGCAACGAGATTGGTGTGATAATTCACATCACCCATGAATTCCTGCAACGCGCGGTCGCGCTTCATATAGAGGCCGATGTCATATTCGTCGGTCATGCCGACGCCGCCGTGCATCTGGACGCCCTCTTTCACGGAAAGCGCGGTTGCCTTGCCGGCCTTGGCCTTGGCAACCGAAACCATCAAATCCGCCTTGGAAGAGCCTTCGTCGAGCATTTGTTGCGCTTTCAACACGGTCGCGCGCGCGATTTCCATCTCGCTGTAGAGATGGGAAATGCGATGCTGCAGGGCCTGGAACGAACCGATCAATTCGCCAAATTGCTTGCGGCCTTTGATATAGTCCACGGTGATATCCATCGAACCGGCACCCACACCCAGAGTCTCGGCAGCAGCGCCGGATCGACCGGCGTTCAGCAAGCGGCGCAGGACCGTGTCGCCATCGTCAACCTCACCGATCACCGCGTCGGCATCGACCGTCACGCCGTCAAACTGCACATGGGCCGCCATGGCGCTGTCGACCAGCCGGGCGCTGTCTCGCGAAACCCCTGGCGCATTTGTGTCGACCGCGAACAGGGTCAGGCCTTTTTCGTCGCCCGCCTTGCCGCTGGTGCGCGCGGCGACGATCAGCATATCGGCCGAACCGCCCTGCACCACGAATTGCTTCTTGCCGTCCAGCTTGAAGCCATTGCCCTCGCGGGTAGCGGCCATGCTGATCTGGTCCGGGCGATGCTTTGCGCCTTCGTCAATCGCCAAAGCAAGAACGGTTTCGCCGGCGATGATGCCGGGAAAATATTTGTCGCGCAAAGCCTTGCCGCCCGCGTTGAGCGCTTCAACGCCTGCCACTGCCGTCGTCAGGAAGGGCGAAGGCGTCAGATTGCGCCCGATTTCTTCCAGCACCACGCCGGCTTCGACATGGCCGAGCCCGAGGCCGCCCTCTTCTTCACCGATCAATATGCCGGTAAAGCCCATTTCCGCGAACTGCTTCCACAAGGCGTGCGAGAAGCCGTCCTTGCATTGCTTGTCGCGAAATTCGCGAAGATGCGCGACCGGTGCCTCGCCTTTCATGAATTCGGCTGCACTGTCGTGGAGCATCTGCTGATCTTCGTTCAAATATAGCGGCATGTTCTAGTCCTTATCTCAAATTGTGCGCTGCGGGCTCAGGCGCGAGCCGATCCCGCATGAATGGCTCTTTAGGAACGCCTCGATCAGGCGCCCGGCAGTCGCAATATCTGCTTGGATATGACGTTCAGCATGACTTCGCTGGTGCCGCCCTCGATACTGTTCGCCTTGGTCCGCAGCCAGCTGCGTGCGGTCATCCCGCCGTTGGTGGCTTCGCTTTCCCATTCCAGCACTTCGCTGCCGCCAGCCGCCATGATCAGTTCGTGGCGACGCTTGTTTATTTCGGTGCCGGCATATTTCATCATATTGGGCTGCGCCGGATGGCACAGACCGGCTTTGAACGTATCGCCAAAGCGCTCTGCCATGGCACGGAAGGCCAGGACTTCGATATCCATTTCCGCCATTTGCGCGCGCAGCATCGGATCGTCGAGACGGCCCATTTCATCGCGTCCGACCTGGTCGGCAAATTTGGCGCCCAGCGACGTCGCGCCTTCCGATCCG
>JBALUX010000084.1:5881-12368 GCA_036963725.1 Parasphingorhabdus sp.
ATCCGCCGCCGGAAATCATGCTGCGCTCGTGGCCAAGCAGATATTTGGCAACGTCCCAGCCCTTGTTGACTTCATAGACGACCGAGGAAACGCCCTCGCCGTATTCTTTCGGCACTTTGACATCATCGAAAAATGTCTCGCAGAAGGCGGACTGGCCGGAGATCAGAACGATGGGCTTGGTACTGACGCCTTCGCTGGTCATGTCGAACAGCATGAAGGAAATGCCCTTGTGCTTTTCATTCTTGTCGGTCCGGGTGAGGCAGAAGATCCAGTCGGCCTTGTCGGCATAGCTGGTCCAGATTTTCTGGCCGTTGATCAGGAAATGATCACCCTTGTCGATCGCGCTGGTTTGCAGCGAGGCCAGATCGGAACCGGAACCCGGCTCGGAATAGCCCTGACACCAGCGGATTTCACCGCGCGCGATCGGCGGCAGGAAATGTATCTTCTGCGCTTCGGTGCCGAAGTGCAGCAATGCGGGGCCAAGCATCCAGATACCGAAGCTCGACAAAGGCGAACGGCATTTGAGCCGCGCCATTTCCTGACCGAGGATCTTTGCTTCGGCCCGTGACAATCCGCCACCGCCATATTCCTTCGGCCAGTCGGGAACCGTCCAGCCTTTGGCGGCCATGATATCCAGCCATTCTTTCTGGCCCGGCTTGAACGTCGCATTGCGCCCGCCCCAGACAGCATCGTCTTCGCCTGTCATCGGTTCACGCATCTCTGGCGGGCAATTGGCCTCGAGCCATGCAGCGGTCTCCGCGCGGAATGTTTCCAGATCGGACATTACGATTTTCCTTTTAATTGCTCAATTAAAGTTGGACTATCATATTTGCGTTGCTTGATTCAATGATTCCCTTGGCCTGAAACCAAAAATAATCGGAGAATTGGACGCATAAATTTTCCACGACCAACCGGTCTTTTGAATTCCGTAACGGAAACCAGCTTGGCCGGCACAAGTGATTGACGCTGAAAAGCATCACCGCTTTAATGAAGAGAAAAAAGGGAGCGCAAGAGGATGCGATTTAAAGGCAAGACCGCCGTGATAACCGGCGGATCATCAGGCATCGGACGCAGCAGCGTCGAACTTTTCCTGCGCGAGGGCGCAACTGTGGTCATGGGCGATATCGACGAAGCGGAAGGCACCGCAATGATGTCAGCCCTCGGCGAAGGCTTTTTGTTCAAGAAATGCGACGTCACCCAGGAAGCCGAAATCAAGGCGCTGATGGACTATGCTGCAGAGGAAACCGGCGGCATCGATATCGTGTTCAACAATGCAGGCGCCGGCGGCCCGCGGGCTCCGATAGACGAGATCAGCGGCGACGACTGGGACTTTGCCATGGCCCTGCTGCTCAAATCCGTCGCCATGGGCATCCGTCACGCCGCACCGCATCTCAAGAATCGCGGTGGCGGAGCGATCGTCAACACCGCGTCCATCTGTTCCTTTCAGGCCGGCTACGGCCCGATTGCCTATTCTACCGCGAAAGCCGGCGTATTGCATCTGACCAAAGTCGCTGCGGCCGAACTGGCCCGTTACAAAATCCGCGTGAACGCGATTTGCCCGGGGTTCATCCAGACCAATATTTTTGCGGCGACCGTCGGTGCCAACAAGGAAGAGGCCCAAGAGATCAATACGGTTCTCGGTCAGGCCGCTGCCAGCGTCCAGCCGGTGGCTCGTCCCGGCATCCCCAATGATATCGCCGAAGCAGCAGCCTATCTCGCATCGGATGCAGCAGGCTTCGTCACCGGCACCCATTTGCTGGTCGATGGCGGCATGCTGGTCGGTACCGAAGGTAGCTGGAATCCCGAAATACCGGGCATGCTCGATGCGATTCTGCCGGAGCATCTGCGTTGACAGCGACTTCGGACAAACTGCCGCTCAAAACCAAAATATTATACGGCTTCGGCGCATCGGCCTACGGAATCAAGGACAATGGCTTTTCCGTTTTCCTGCTCTATTATTATAACCAGGTGGTCGGCATGCGCGCCGATGTCGTCAGCCTGGCAATTGCCATTGCCCTGTTCGTCGATGCTTTCATCGATCCGCTGATCGGACAGATGACCGATCGGACCAGAACCCCGATCGGGCGTCGCCACCCGTGGCTATACGGCGCCGCTTTTCCCATCGCGATCGCATGGCTGCTATTGTGGCACCCGCCAGAAACAAGCGCCACGCTGCAATTTTTCTATCTGCTGACAATGGCGATGCTCGTCCGGATCACATTATCGGCCTATGAAGTTCCCTCGCTCGCGATGCTGCCGGAGCTCAGCCGCGATTATCATGATCGCACCAGCACCTTGCGCTATCGCACCTTGTTCGGCTGGGGAAGTGGCCTCGGCATCATGGTTCTCGCTTACGGCATATTGCTGGTACCCAGTGAAAAATATCCGGTGGGGCTGCTCAATGTCGACGGCTATTCCTCGTTTGCCATCATTGGTGCCTGTGTCATGGCTGTGTCCGTTCTGGTGTCGGCCATCAGCACGCATAAAAGAATAGTCGGCCAATATAAGGCCGAAAGCACCCAGCCGAAAACCGCAGAAGGCTTTGCGGAAATGCTCTCTGCCTTTCGCTTCTCGCCTTTTCTCTTATTGATGTTCGCGGGCGTGTTCGCGTTTACCAATCAGGGGCTGCTATTCTCGATGACGCCTTATCTGCTAACCCATGTCTGGGAATTCGGTTCGGAGGAGATGACACTCTATTCTGCTGTGCTCTTCATTGGCGTCATCATGGCGTTTGTGATGGTCACCCCGATTTCCAGACGCACCGGCAAGCCGAAGGGGGCAGCCTTTTTGACGCTGTTTGCGGTAATCGTGGGGACGGCACCTTACTGGCTGCGCATGGCCGGCTTTTTCCCGGAACCGGGTTCTCCCTATCTCATCCCGATTCTGTTTACATTTCTCGTCATCGGGATTGGCGCCAGCATTTCGGCGATGATCCTGACCATGTCGATGATGGCGGACGTGACCGACGCCTATGCATTTGATGTCGGCAAGCGCACAGAAGGCCTGTTCTCGTCCGGCATGTGGTTCATGCAGAAAATGGTTGGCGGCATGGGCATCCTGCTGTCGGGCCTGATCATTTCCTTCATACAGCTGCCGGCGCAGGCGGTTCCCGGAAGTGTCGACCCGCGGATTGTCGACAATCTCGCTCTGATTTTCGTGTCGATGGTGACCGTGATCGGGTTTGCCGGCGCCTGGGCCTATACTTTATTTCCTCTTGGCGAGCAGGACCATGGCGAGCGCATATCGAAGCTGGCCGCGGATATGCCGAAGGTGAAATGAAGACAGCAGAATAAAAACTGCTGCGGCTAATCGTTTTCGCTGTGGCAAAGCCAGACGGCGTCTGATAAGTTAATTGCATAGTTAAAAAAGAAAAGGACTTGGGCATGGATTTTGATCTCACTGAAAAGCAGGAATACTGGCGCAACCGGGTACGCGATCATATCGAGACTCACCTCCGCCCCCGCATGGCCGATTTCCACAAAGAAGAATCAACCGGCGAGCGCTGGAAGGTCCTGCAAGTCGTCGAGGAAGAGAAGAAGAAGGCCAAGGAAGCTGGCATCTGGAACCTGTTCATGCCGCCAGCCAATCCCAATCTGACGCATATTGACGATGTGTTCGAATTTGAAGGCCCGGGCCTGACCAACCTCGAATATGCTCTATGCGCCGAAGAAATGGGCCGCGTCGGCTTCTCTTCCGAAGTGTTCAACTGCTCGGCCCCAGACACCGGCAATATGGAAGTGTTCCACCGCTACGGCACGCTGGAGCAGAAAGAACAATATCTGCGTCCCTTGATGAACGGCGAAATCCGCTCGGCCTTCCTGATGACCGAGCCAGCCGTTGCATCCTCCGATGCGACCAATATCGAAACCGCGATTGTCCGCGATGGTGATGAATATGTCATCAACGGCCGCAAATGGTGGTCCTCCGGCCTCGGCGATCCACGCTGCAAAATCGCCATCGTCATGGGCAAGACCACGTTCGAGGGCAGCCGCTATACGCAGCAGTCCCAGATCCTCATGCCAACCGACGCACCGGGCGTGAACGTCATCCGTCACCTGCCCGTCTTCGGCTATGACGATGCACCGCACGGCCATATGGAAGTCGAAATGAAGGACGTTCGCGTTCCGGCTGACAGCATCCTGCTTGGCGAAGGGCGCGGCTTTGAAATTGCCCAGGGTCGCCTCGGACCCGGTCGTATCCATCACTGCATGCGCACCATCGGTGTCGCCGAAGAAGCGCTCGAGAAAATGGTCAAGCGTCTGCAATCGCGTATCGCTTTCGGCAAACGCATTTCCGAACATAGCGTCTGGGACGAGCGCGTTGCCCGTGCACGCATCGATATCGACATGAGCCGTCTGCTCTGCCTGAAAGCGGCTGACATGATGGACAAGGTCGGTAATAAATATGCCAAGGCGGAAATCGCCATGATCAAGGTTCAGGCTCCGAACATGGCGCTGAAAATCATTGATGATGCGATCCAGGCCCATGGCGGCGGTGGCGTATCCGACGATTACGGCCTTGCCAGCGCTTATGCCCATCAACGGACCCTGCGGCTTGCCGATGGTCCGGACGAAGTGCACAATCGCACGATCGCCAAGATGGAATATGGCAAATATGCCGAAACCGCAGACGGCAGCAAGATGAAGGAAGAATTTTCATCCGGTGATCTGGCCGTCACGCGTTAGGAGCAGATAATGAAAGCAGCAGTATTGATAGAAGCGGGGAAACCGCTCGTCATTGAGGATGTCGTGATGTCCAAGCCGGGACCGCATGAAGTGTTGATCCGGACGGCCGCCTGCGGGCTGTGCCATTCGGATCTGCATTTTATCGACGGTGCCTATCCGCACCCCCTGCCCGCCATTCCGGGGCATGAGGCTGCGGGTATTGTCGAGGCGATCGGTAGCGAAGTTCGCACCGTCGCCGTCGGCGATGCGGTGGTGTCGTGCCTGTCCGCCTATTGCGGCCATTGCGAATTTTGCGTGTCCGGCCGGATGTCCCTGTGTCTCGGCGCTGATACGCGTCGCGCGCCTGACGATGCCCCGCGCATCACAAGGCCCGATGGCTCGACCGTCGGACAGATGCTCAATCTGTCGGCCTTTGCCGAGCAGATGCTGATCCACGAACATGCCTGCGTACGGATCGATCCGGATATGCCGCTGGATCGTGCCGCCGTGATCGGCTGCGCGGTTACCACCGGCGCGGGTACGATCTTCAATGCCTGCAAATTGACGCCCGGTGAAACCGTTGCCGTGGTCGGCTGCGGCGGTGTCGGTCTGGCAACCATCAACGCGGCAAAAATTGCCGGTGCCGGACGGATTATTGCCGCCGATCCGATCAAGGAAAAGCGCGATCTGGCGATCAAGCTTGGCGCGACCGATGTTATCGACGCGATGGCTGACGATGCAGCAGCGCAAATAGTGGAAATGACCAAAGGCGGCGTCGATCACGCGATTGAAGCCGTCGGTCGTCCGGCCTCCGGCGATCTGGCTGTCGGTTCGCTGAAGCGTGGCGGCACTGCAACCATCCTCGGCATGATGCCTCTTGATCACAAGGTCGGCCTCAGCGCGATGGATTTGCTGTCCGGCAAGAAATTGCAGGGCGTGCTGATGGGGGCCAATCATTTCCCGATCGATATCCCGCGGCTGGTCGACTTCTACCTGCGCGGAATGCTCGATTTGGATAGCATTGTCGCCGAAACCATTCCGTTAGAGCAGATCAACGACGGTTTTGACAAAATGAGAAAAGGTGATGCGGCCCGGTCCGTGATTGTCTTTAACTAAAGGAAGAGGGACTTCCATGAATCCACAGGAAGATATGACCGGCACGATGGACGTGCCGGAAAAGGATAAACTTGACGAAGCAAGCCTGACGCGCTGGATGGAAACCAATGTCGAAGGTTTTGCCGGTCCGTTGAGCCTGAGCAAGTTCAAGGGCGGTCAATCCAACCCCACTTACAAGATCGACACACCGACGACTTCCTATGTCTTGCGCAAGAAACCGTTCGGCAAGCTCCTGCCCTCGGCCCATGCGGTTGATCGCGAGTTTCGCGTTATCGCCGGTCTCTATCCTGCAGGCTTCCCGGTCGCCAAACCTTATGGTCTGTGCGAAGACGACAGCGTGCTCGGCACGATGTTCTATATCATGGGCATGGCCGACGGCCGGACATTCTGGGACGGCACATTGCCCGACAGCAATCCGGCAGAGCGCAAGGCCATCTATTACGAGATGATCGATACTTTGGCCTTGCTGCACAGCTACGATCCCGCCGAACTGGGCCTGGAAAAGCACGGCAAGCCCGGCAATTATTGCGAGCGCCAGATTTCCCGCTGGACGCAGCAATATCGCCTGTCCGAACTTCAGGTAATTCCGGAAATGGACCGGCTGATCGAGTGGCTGACCAAGACCATCCCGGAACAGAAAAGCTTTGGCATCGTCCACGGTGACTACCGTCTCGACAATATGATTTTTGACCATGATCAGGCCAAGG
>JBALUX010000085.1:0-12147 GCA_036963725.1 Parasphingorhabdus sp.
CCTTGGAGCCGAGCCGTTCGGGAGTCTGGATCAGGATCTGCGCCTTGCCGATCACGCGATTTTCCTGCGAGGCAACCAGATCGTCGAAGGATTTGATACGCGCCTTGGACTTGGTCTGCCGCGCCTTGGGGCTTTGCCGCATCCATTGCAGTTCGTTGTCGATCGCCTTCTGGCGGCTTTTGTCTTCGCGCTCTTCCTGCGCCAGACGTTTCGACTTGTTGTCGAGCCAGCTGGAATAATTGCCTTCGAACGGATAGCCCTTGCCACGATCCAGTTCGAGCACCCAGTTCACCACATTGTCGAGGAAATAGCGGTCATGGGTGACGAGAATGACGTTGCCGGCATAGTCAATCAGATGTTTTTCCAGCCAGGCGACACTTTCGGCATCGAGATGGTTGGTCGGCTCATCGAGCATCAGGATTTCCGGCTTGTCGAGCAGCAGGCGGCAGAGCGCAACGCGGCGCTTCTCACCACCGGAAAGATCGGTCACCGGGCTGTCGCCGGGAGGGCAGCGCAAGGCTTCCATCGCGATTTCCAGTTGGTTGTCGAGGGTCCAGCCGTCAACCGCGTCGATCTTTTCCTGCAGCTCGCCCATTTCTTCCATCAGCGCGTCAAAATCGACGTCTTCCGGAGGGTCACCCATGATCGTGGAAATCTCGTTGAAACGCGCGACCAGATCGGCGACTTCGCGGACGCCGTCCATGACGTTTTCCTTGACCGTCTTGGTCTCGTCGAGCTGTGGTTCCTGTGCCAGATAGCCGACGCGAATGCCCTCGCCTGCCCATGCCTCGCCCTGATATTCGTCATCCTGGCCGGCCATGATCTTCATCAATGTCGATTTACCGGCGCCGTTCTTGCCGATGATGGCAATCTTCGTGCCCGGCAGGAATTGCAGATGGATATTGTCGAGCACCGGCTTGGGAGCACCGGGGAAAGTCTTGGTCAGACCTTTCATGACATAGCTATATTGGACGGCCATTATAAATTCTCTCTTATTCGATATCGTTAGGCCTGGACCTGTCAAACGCGCCGATGGTTCGGCATGTTTTGGCAAGCGCAGCATTAACGGGAAATAGGGCTTGTTTGATGGACCATGTAGCTATTCCGCCCGCCTGTCGCAAGGGACCATTGGTCAGGCTATTGGCAAACAGCAAAAGGCGGGTTAGTCAGCGTCCATGAGAAAAATATCCACCCTGCTCGCTGGCGCGTCTGCGCTGTTTCTATCTGCTGCGGCGCTGGCCGACAATCATGATCCGATGGCGTTGCAGGCCAAGGCGCTGCAGGACGATGTCGCCTGGGATATAGTTGAAGGCCTGACCACCGAGGTCGGGCCACGGCAAGCGGGCACCGAAGCCGAAGCACGAGCGCGCATCTGGGCGGTCGCCAAGCTGGAAGCGCTGGGGTTCAGCAATGTTCGCAGCGAGCCTTATATGATGCCGACCTGGATCAGAGGCAAGGAAACAGCGGCTGTTGTCAGCCCCTTCCCGCAGGCGCTTGCGATCACCGCGCTCGGCAATAGTGGAAGTACGGGTGACAAAGGATTGACTGCGGAGGTTGTTTATTTCCCAACGCTGGCTGATCTGGTTGCGGCTCCCGATGGCAGCCTGAAAGGCAAGATTGCCTTTGTGAGTCATGAAATGAAGCCCACGCAGGACGGATCCAGCTATGGCGCCTTTGGACCAGCGCGCTTTGTAGGTCCCAATATCGCTGCCAAGAAAGGCGCAGCAGCGATCGTCATCCGCTCCGCAGGGACCGACCATCATCGCAATCCGCACACCGGCAACACCAATTTCGAAGCGGGCGTGACGCCGGTACCGGCTGGAGCGCTGTCGATCCCCGATGCGGAAAATCTGGAAAGAATATTTGCCCGTGGCAAAGCGGTGAAACTGAAGCTGGTGCTGACCCCGCAGAATATCGGGCAACAGCAGTCCGGCAATGTGATTGCCGAAGTGCCGGGCAGCGATCCGTCGCTCGGCATGATCGTGATCGCCTGTCATCTCGACAGCTGGGATCTGGGTACAGGAGCGATTGACGATGCTTCGGGCTGTGCCATCACGGCCGCTGCTGCGAAACATATCATGGCTGCAGGACAACCCAAACGCACGATCCGGCTGCTCTGGGCCGGAGCCGAGGAAGTCGGGATCTGGGGTGGAAAGGCTTATGGCGAAGCGCATAAGGGTGATAACCATGCGCTGGCGATGGAATCGGACTTTGGCGCCGACCGGGTCTGGCGAGTGGAATTCAACCTGCCGGATGGTGCTTCCGCGCTGACGGACAAGGTGGCTTCTGCCCTGCAGCCGCTCGGTATCGGACGCGGACAGCAGAAAGCTGGCGGCGGAGCGGATGTGCAATCGATCATCGCCAATAACAATCTTGCCATCATCGACCTGCAGCAGGACGGCAGCCGCTATTTCGATCTGCACCACACGCCGGACGATACGCTGGACAAGATCGATCCCGAGCAATTGCGACAGAATGTCGCGGCCTGGACCACGGTGCTGTCGATTATCGCCAATAGCGACGCGGACTTCACCATGCCGGCAAAACAATGAGAGCGCTCCCGATTCTCGGGCTGAGTGCCCTGCTGCTGACCGCTTGCTCCGAAACACCGGTCGAGGAAAAGGGCGACGAAGCGATTGCCGAAATGGAAGCCGAGATCGAGCAGGAGGCCCGGTCTCTCGAAGAAGCCGCTGATCAGGCGGCCAAGGTGATGGCCGAGGACATCGATGCCGAACTGTCTGCCGATGGCATTACCGCCCCCGCGGCGGTTGCGGAAACGACGGCAAACTAGCTTTTAGATACGCCGCCGGTCGTTTGCGGTCAGTCCCTCACTCAGCCAAGCGGAAGCATCAGCGTCGCGCGCAAGCCGCCCTGTTCGCGGTTTTTCAGGATGATGTCGCCGCCGTGGTCGCGGGCAATGGCGCGGGCCAGCGTCAGGCCCAGACCGGAACCGCCGGTGGCGCGGTTGCGCGATGCGTCGCCGCGCAGAAACGGCTCGAACATCGCAGCAATCTTATCCTCGGGGATGCCCGGTCCGTCATCATCCACATGAATTAACAGGCTGCTACCGGACTTTTCCACAGATATATCCGCAGCCTTGCCATAGAGAGTCGCATTGCCGATCAGATTGCGCAACGCCCGGCGGACCAGAGTCTCGCGAACCGCGGCAATCTGCTTGTCGCCGCGCTGATAGCGGACTTCGTGGCCGAGATCGGTGAACTCGTCGACAACGGTTTCGATCAGCGAGCGGATATCGACCGGATCCGACTCCTCGGTCGAACGCCCCAGCCGGGCCAGCGACAATATATCCTCGAGCATGTTGTTCATGTCTTCGATGCCGGCGACCATCCGTTCGCGCTCGGCCTCGTCCTCGACGCTTTCCACGCGGACCCGCAGTGCCGCCAGCGGTGTCCGCAGATCGTGGCCGATGGCGCCCAGCATGACGTCTTTCTCTTCGATCATCCGGGTGACGCGACCGCTCATATCATTGAACGCGCGGATCAACTCTCTTGTGTCCGGAGGCCCCTGCTCTTCCAGCGCTTCGGTCGTGCCGGGCTGGAAAGACTGGGCTCTGGCGGTGAGCGATTTCAGCGGGCGCGAAATATAGCGGCCGAGCAGGATCAGCGGGATCAGCATCAGCAGATAGATAGTGAAGGTCTGGAACAACAGGGTCCGGACCAGCAGGGGCGTGCGCTCGCGCACGGCCGAAGCAATGCTTACCCACTGGCCATCATCCTGCTGCGCGGAAATGATTACAAAGCCCTGTGTCTCCGGCGATGAAGTGTCACCACCCATCGACCGGTTGATCGGATTGTTACGCCACTCGCCGCGACTGGATCCGATCACATGGCCGGTCATATCGGTCGTCAGATCACGGATCGACGTCGCACGGATATCGGCAAAGCCGATTCCCATGTTGGCAAAGGCCTGACCGGCGCGCGCTTCCAGTTCCGGCAGCCGCCGCATATCGTCGGTGACGGCACTTTCGGGGCTGTATTTGAGCTGGCCCCACCGCCGGGACCGCATGCTGCCGCGGCGCAAGGGGGGACGGTCGCTGGCTTGCCGTTCCAGACCGTAAGCGATACGGGAAACGGCAGAGGTCGAAGCTTCGACCAGATTCTGGTTCTGGGCGCCGCGATAGAGCAGGAAGCTGTTGATCCCCTGCGCGAGCAGCAGAATCAGGGCGACGACCAGCAGCAGCTGGCCGACCAGACTATTGGGCCATAGCCGCTTCACAGGGATTTTACCTCGCCGGCGAGTACATAGCCGCCGCCCCATACGGTCTTGATGATTTCGGGGTTCTTGGGATCCGCCTCGATCTTGCGGCGCAACCGGCTGATCTGATTATCGACGGCGCGATCGAACGCATGGGCCTCGCGGCCCTGGGTGATGTCAAGCAACTGGTCGCGGTTGAGCACTTTGCCGGCACGGGACACCAGCGCCAGCAGCATCTGATATTCACCGGTAGACAAAGAGATATTGACGCCGTCGGCATCGATCAGGCTGCGCTTGTCGCATTTGAGCGTCCAGCCGGAAAATTGATAAGCGCCGCCGGTGGTGCCGTTCTGCGTCGTTCCGCCCTTGTCGGCGCGGCGCAGGACGACCTTGATCCGTGCGACCAGTTCGCGTGGGCTGAATGGCTTGGTGATATAGTCGTCGGCACCGAGTTCCAGGCCGATGATCCGTTCGGTTTCCTCGGTCTTGGCGCTGATGAAGATGACCGGAATATCGGTCTTGTCGGTGACAAAGCGGCACAGGCTGAGGCCGTCTTCTCCGGGCATCATGATGTCGAGCAGGATGATGTCGAAATCATACGCGTTGAGCAGCGACCTCGCGACGCTGGCGTCGCTCGCCTGCTGCACCTTATAACCCTGCTTTATCAGATATTCGGCCAATGGCTCGCGCAGTGATGCTTCGTCATCGACCAGCAATATGTGAGTCTTGTTCGTCATCGGATCGCCCTATCACAGGATCTTGAAAAAGGAACGGACCGCCAGCCAATTTGGGGGAGAAGGGGGAGATGGCTGACGATCCGTTCGCGAAAAGAGTGGTTCAGGGATTAACCGCCTCTTTTATTCCGTTCGCCACGCTGGCCTTTGTGGGCCGCCTGACGCTCTTCCTTGGTGAGCTTGCCGTCCTTGTTGGCATCTGCCGCATCGAAACGGGCCAGTGCTGCTGCGGTAAATTCGGCCTTGCTGATCTTCTGATCACCATTGGTGTCGGCATCGCGCATCATCGCCATACCGCCGCCACGTTTGTGGCCCTTACCGCGCATGCCTTTGCCGCCGCGCTTGCCCTTCATGGACTGGGCTTCTTCCTGGCTGAGCTTGCCGTTGCCGTCCTTGTCGGCGCGAGCAAAGCGGGCAGCCTTGCGTTCAGCACGAGCCGCTTCCATTTCGGCCTGGCTCAATTCGCCGTCGCCATTGGCATCGGCCTTGGCAAAGCGTTCACCGCGTTTGGATGAACGGTCAGCGCGTTTCGCTTCACGATCTTCCTTGGACAGATAGCCATCGCTGTTCACATCCATCTTGGCAAAGCGGGTGTTCAGCGACGCTGTCATTTCAGCGCGGCTTATGGCACCGTCTGCATTGGTATCAGCCCGCATGCCGCGGTCACCGGGAGCGGCAACGGCGATTCCGCCAGCCATCAGAAGTGCAGTAGCGCTCGAGATCAAAATTGCTTTTTTCATAATATGTTCCTCATGTTCCTATTCAGGGAAACGGTCTATCGTTCCGCCATGAAAGTTGTTCTAATAGCAACTTGTCGCTGAACTTTGTCAGAACAGACGAAAATTGTCGCAATTTGTAACAATTGCCGGAAACGGTTCATATTCACGACAGATAGCAGCCACCGATGGCGCCAAACCGCTATGAAAGTGAAGCGGAACGGCAGGCCGGCTCAGGAATCCATGATGGTATATCGGGCTGCACCGGGCAGCTTGCACATGGTTTTCGAGACTTTCAGTTCCTCGCCATCGACGATCACGATATCGGCGAGCACCATGCAGGGCGTGCCGTCGGGCAATGCGTTCTTCGAGGAGACGGTCGAACTCCCCGAGACATTTTCGCGGACAGTGCTCTGCCATTCGACCTTCTTGCCAATCTCCCCGCCCTCGGTCGCGACCTGAGTGGCTTCCGCAGCCTGTTCTTGTTCTTCCGGATAGAGCCGGCACGAGACTGCCTGCGACAGATTGTTGGCGCTATCGACCAGAAAATCGCCGACCAGCGGTATTTTTCTGGTCATGCTTGCCATCCGGTCGGCCATGCCGAACAGGCCTTTGCGTTTTGGTCTGGCTTCGGTCCCGTCCAGCTTCCCCTGTCCGTTACCGCACAATGTGTCGAAAGAACTGGCGCCGGCCGGCTCTGCGGCGGCATTATCCGCGTCGGCGGCGGTGATCGCTGCATCTCCGGGTTCTGCAGCATCATTCTGGCCTTCGCCACCAGCAGGCTCTTCGCTTTTTTCTTCCTTGGATTTGCCACCAAAGAGACTGCCAAACTGCGCCGACGCCGGCATCGGCGCTAACATCACACCTATGCTTGCCGCCATAACCAGCAGTTTAACTCGCTTCAAAACCTCAATATTCATCAAAATCCCCCTCGGGCTGAACCTTAGCCTTGTCACAGGGTGAAGCAAACGGATTAGGATCGCATCATCATACCGCAACAGATTTTACAAAACATGATCCGGATAAATGCCGGACTGATGAATGTCTGTTGCATCAATCTCGCCCGCAGCGATTATCGACGATTGATTTTATGCGACCGTTTGAAATAAGCATAATTTAGCCATTTCCGGGAACCAGATTCTCGGTTCTCGCGTTAAGGATACAAATACAATTTAGCGGACCATTATTATGACCCCTCAGATTATGATCGTGGAAGATGAGTTTCTCATCGCCATGGAGTTGGAACAAATTGTCGGTAACTTGGGATATGACTGTATCGGCGTCGCCGATGATACGGCATCCGCCCTGAAACTGGTTGCCAAAAAACCCGGCATTGCTCTTGTCGACGTCAATCTGAGCGACGGCCCGACCGGACCGATCATCGGAGCGCGTCTGGCCAACGAATTCGGGGTGAAGGTCGTTTTTATCACCGCCAACCCCAGATTGCTGGGAGATGGCGTAGAGGGGACGCTGGGTGCGGTTACCAAACCCGTCGAGATCGAAGTCTTGAAAGATGTACTGAATTATCTGGTCGATGTTTCGAACGACAAGGACGATGTCGAACCGCCACCACGGATGAAGCTTTTCGACTGATGCAAGCCAGGCCCCAGGCCTAGCTGCCCGACAAGCGGGACGCCTGAACCTCCATATCAATCTCCAAACCGGTTGGCAGCCATGATCTGTCAAGCTTGCCGCCGAGTTGCTGCGTTACCGACATTTCTACAAGCTTGGAGCCAAAGCCTGACTCGGTCGGCGGGCTCGTGATCGGAGCGCCTCCCTTTTCAGACCATTTGAACACCACCATGTCCTGATCGCGTGAGATTGCCAGTTCCACCTTGCCGTCATCGGCCGCCAGCGCGCCATATTTCATTGAATTGGTCGCCAGTTCATGAAAAACGAGGGCAATAGGCGTCGCCGCCCGATCGCTCACCGCGATATCGCCGCCGGAGATTAGCAACCGGTTATCCGAAAATGCCGGATAGGATGCAAATATCTCGGACAGCAGGCGCTGCATGGTGACGTCGCCCATTTCCGCCTGCTCTTTATCATTATGCGGCCGAACATATTCATGGGCGCGGCCGAGAGCGGCAATCCGTCCCTTCAGCGTTTCCGCCGGCTCGCGGAAATTCTCGTCGCCGCGCGCGGTCATGCTGATCAGGCCCGAGATGATCGCGAAAATATTCTTGATACGATGGCTCAGTTCCTGACTGAGCATCTCGTTATGGCTCGCCGTCTGCTTCGCGTCTTCGATATCGGTGCATGTGCCGATCCAGCGCTGGATTTTCTGGTCCGGTCCGATGATCGGCAGGGCACGACCCAAAACCCAGCGATATTGGCCGGAGCGATGGCGAAGACGATATTCGACTTCATAAGGTTCGCCGGTTTCCAGACTATGCGTCCATCTTTTCCAGGCTTCCGGCTGATCCTCGGGATGGAACATGTCGGCCCAGGCCTCGCCATCGGTTGATCCGGCGGGCGCTCCGGTAAATTCATACCAGCGGGCATTGTAATAATCATGATCGCCGTCCGGCAGTGTCGACCAGACCATCTGCGGCATTGTGTCGGCGAGAGCGTGGAACGCATCACCACTCTGTTGCAAGGCTCCCCGTTCCTGCAAACGGGCGTCATTTGCCTGCCGGTCTTTAAACTCGTTCAACCTGAAATTCTTGATCTGGCTACGGGTTGGCATAATCAGCTTCCACTGCTTGCTGAGACTGAAGCTCAGGTGATATAACAATTCGGGGTACGGCGGCGTAGCCGAGCAATTTAGTCTATTTTCTGAAAATGTAACCAAAACTTTTCACGTGTATGAAAATTTTTGACTGCTTTTCGTGCGAGGCCGTTTAACGCTGGTCGCCGATCATGCAACGCATTGGGCTGATCAGCGTTGGAATATAATACGGCTTTTGTGATGTATCGGCGTTGATCGCCATTTTCGGTGGGGTGCAACTGTCCTGTGCTTTGCCCGGATGAAAAGGACTGTTTCGTGCGTGAGATTGGAATCGTGGGAAGCGGCCCCATGGCGATTTACCTGCTGAAATATCTAGCTGCCGGCGACGAACCGCTGGCCATCAGCATTTTTGAAGCCTCTTCGACTGCCGGGACTGGCATGCCCTATGACCCTGCCCTCAACGCCGACTACATGCTTTGTAACGCGTTCAGTCGCGAAATCCCGGCACCGGTTCGGCCTTTGGTTGACTGGCTGAAGGATCGCCCGGCCCGTGAGCTTGGCGAATGGGAATTGTCGGCACATGACCTGACCGCACGGGCCTTTTATCCGCGCGTGCTGATCGGAGAATATCTCCATTCCCAATTTGAAGATCTGTGTAAAAACGCGCGCGCTGCGGGGCACAGGATCAGGGTGCTGACGGAATGCCGTGTGACCGATATCGAGGTAGCCGATGGCACGAAGGCGATGGTCCAGTACGAGTCCGATCGGTCTGTCGAAACCATGCCGTTTGACGAAGTCGTGATCGCATCGGGGCACAGCTGGCCGGATGTACCCGAAATCGACGATGTGAAGCTGGTGTCGCCCTGGCCCTATACCAATATCACAGGACTGGATCAGGATAAAATCGGGGTGCTTGGATCCTCGCTGTCAGCGACCGATATCGTGGTGGCCATCGGCCATGCCCGAGGGAACTTTGAGGAAAGTGGCGACCGGATCAG
Source organism: Parasphingorhabdus sp. (assembly GCA_036963725.1). GTDB lineage: Bacteria > Pseudomonadota > Alphaproteobacteria > Sphingomonadales > Sphingomonadaceae > Parasphingorhabdus. The sequence continues at coordinate 9,335 of JBALUX010000085.1, forward strand.
CTGGTTGCCGAATGATGTGAATGACAGGCTGCAGATCACGATGGTGTCGCATATGGGAATCATGCCCGAGGGCGATTTCTATTATCCCTTTCCCTACGAGCCGCTGATCTGCCTGACACCAGACGCCATTGACGAGGAAATCGCCCTCGGCCCGAATGGACTGCTCGATCGCGTATTCGCGCTGCTCTGCGATGAACTGGATGGGGCCGCTCCGGATTATCTGGCCGGCCTGCCCGAAACCGCGCGGACGGTAGAAGGATTTGCTCCTGCCTATTTCTCCCGTCGGCGCGAGGTTGGCGGGCTGCGTTCGGTAAAGCGGGATCTGGCGGGAGCGCGCGAGACCATGCGGCGCAAGGAGACCATCCCCCATCGCTATGCCCTGCTCCGCGGTCACGAGGCTTTCGACCGGATATTGCGTGAATTGCCGGAAGCCGATTATGCGCGTTTTCTGGATCATCTGATGCCGGTCTTTGCCGATTGCTATGCGGCTGTCCCGCATCTGTCGCTGGCGCGGATCATCGCGCTTCATGATGCCGGAGTGCTGGAACTCGTAGCAACCGAAGAAGGCGCCGAATTTTCGCAGTCGGATGATGGTGGCGTTGCGGTGGAGACAGAGGATGGCACCGCCGGATTTGACGTCATGGTGGATGCGCGCGGGCAGGCTCCGGCAAATTTGACGAAATTGCCGTTCCCGGGACTGGTAGAGGCGTTACGCGCGCCCGAAGAGCCCCTGTTGCAGCCGTTTACGCTCGACCTGGCCAAGGGGAGCGCAAGCCGGATCCATTGCCTCGCGCTGCCGCAAATATTGGAACGTTATCCGTTTTCGCAGGGACTGGTCGAATGTTCCCGCCACGCGCGCTGCGTCGCTGACGATATATTGGGTAATCGGGCGGATGGCTGAAGCAAATCCTGTGCGGACTGACGGCAGTTTATCATGGGGATGGAGCGGGTGAAGGGAATCGAACCCTCGTCGTAAGCTTGGAAGGCTTCTGCTCTACCATTGAGCTACACCCGCATTTCCAGATCGAACGCCAGATCGACCGAATGCGCCGCTATTGCCACCGCTTTTATGGTCCGTCAATCAGGAAAGGTCGAGATTTGCCTTTGTCTTCGGGTCTTGTTGTCCAAACCATAGCTCGACAGCCTGTTGCTCGGGCTTGCTCATGTGCAATCCCAGTTTTGAGCGCCGCCAGAGGACATCCTCCGCGGTGGAGGCAAATTCCCGTTCGATTAGCCATTGCACTTCAATTTCGTAAAGGCCGGCACCAAAAGCCTGTCCCAGATCCGCGATGCTTTTGGCGTCAGCCAGAATGATGGCGGTGTCGGTGCCATAGGCCCGGACCAGTCGGTGCAGGACTGACCGGTCGATGAAATCCCAGCGCTCTGCATATTCGTCGACGAGCGCGTCAAAACTGTCTGGCCGGAAATCGCCACCCGGCAGATGCGCTTCTTTGGTCCAGTCATCGCCGTCGACATTCAGCGCATCCGACAGTGTCCGGATCGCTTGCAGGGCGAGCACGCGATAGGTGGTTATCTTGCCGCCGAATATCGACAGCACCGGTGCGCCATTTTCCTTGTCATAATCGAAGACAAAATCGCGGGTGACGGTTGCTGCGCTGCGGCTGTGATCGTCGAACAGCGGCCGCACGCCGGAATATGTCCATTGGATATCATTCGGCGTGACCGGCTTTTCAAAATATTCGCTGGCAGCGTCGCAAAGATAGGCGATTTCGCCATCGCTGATCTTGGCGTCGCCTTCGGCATAGGTCCACGGCTCGTCGGTCGTTCCTATCAGCGTGTGATCGCCTTCATAAGGAATGGCGAAAATGATGCGGCCGTCCTTGTTCTGGAAAATATAGCTGTGATCGCCCTGATATTTGCGCTTCACGACAATATGGCTGCCCTTGACCAGACGCAGTTTCGCGGCGTGGTTGCTGCGGTCGTACAGCGCTGTTACCGGGTCGACCCAGGGGCCGGCGGCGTTCACCAGAACCCTGGCTTGCTCGGTGGTGGTCTCGCCGTTCTGCCTGATTTGCAGGTTCCAGTGATCGGTCCCGCGATCCAGTGCGACGCATTCCGCCCGGGTCCGGATTTCGGCTCCCCGATCAGCGGCATCGCGAGCGGTGAGCGACACGAGCCGGGCATCTTCGACCCAGCAGTCGCTATAGGCAAAACCCTTTTTCAGGCGTTTCTGCAGCGGGTCGCCGCGGCGGTCCTTGAGCAGATTGACGCTCTTGGTGCCGGGCAATATGTCGCGGCCGCCGAGATTGTCATAGAGAAACAGGCCGAGGCGCAAGAGCCATGCGGGTCGCATGCCTTCGTCGACCGGCAGGACAAAGCGCATCGGCCAGATGATATGCGGGGCTGCGCGCAGCAGCACTTCGCGTTCCTTCAGCGCCTTGCGGACGAGGTTGAATTCATAATGTTCGAGATAGCGCAAGCCGCCGTGGACCAGCTTGGTGCTGGCCGACGACGTGTGCGAAGCGAGATCGTCGCGCTCGACCAGCAGGACTTTCAGTCCCCTGCCCGCTGCGTCGCGCGCAATTCCGACGCCGTTTATGCCGCCACCAATGATCGCCAAGTCGTACATTAGCGACCTAATAGAGGAAGTAGCGATTAGTGCAATGTTGCATCGCAACATAGATCACTTTAGCTTGCCTTTTGGATGCCAGCTTATAGCGTGGAACGGCAATAAGGGAGCGGATCATGGCGGCACAGCATATATTGGTCATCGATGAAGGAACAACATCGACGCGGGCGATGCTGTTCGGCGTCGACGGCAAGCTGCAAGGCTCGCAGCAGGAAGAATTGCG
>JBALUX010000086.1:0-11991 GCA_036963725.1 Parasphingorhabdus sp.
CAGGATGAACAGGTCGGTCGAGCGCGCCGCCATCAGGCCGCTGTTGCACAGGTTTACCGAGCGCTCGGCGTCACTGGCGTCCTTAAACTCGACCATCTTTTCGATCTCGCCCTGATCATCGGCGATGATCCTGCCATAAGCGCCAGCATCATCCGGGCGGAAGCCCAAGACCACCGCGCGCGGTTCGGAACCATTGTTCAGACGGAAGATCATGTCGCGCATCGTGTCGGCGCTGACCATCGGGACATCGCCGTAGAGAATCAGCACATCACCGGCGAAGCCCTTGAGCGCGTCATGCGCCTGCGCCACCGCATGGCCGGTGCCGAGCTGGTCTTCCTGCACCGCAATCGCGACATTGCGGCCCTCGATGCTTGCCTCTATCTGTTCGCGGCGCGCACCAACGACGATGACAGTGCGCTCGACGCCGATGGAATCGACTGTATCGAGCAGATGGTGGAGCATTGGTTTGCCGGCAATCGGGTGCAGCACCTTGTGCTTTTCCGACTTCATCCTGGTGCCTTGTCCGGCGGCCAATATGATTGCGGCTAGCGGGCGATCTGACATCGATATTCTCCGGAACAAGTTGGTCTATTGCGGCTATGGCGCCGCCATTTGCAGCGGCTAATGCCATGCAAAGCGGGCTGAAGCCAGCCCGTTATTTTCCTAATGGCGGGTAGCATTTTAGGGCTTTCCGCCTTTGCGCCATTTGGTCCAGAGATGCCGCGCCAGCAGCAATGGCGGCATCCGCAGCCAGTGGGAGCGGACGTAGAATGCGAAGCGGGTGAATTTGCGTGTTTCGCGGCCATATCCATCGCGCGCAAGCAAACGACGTATGTAAAGAGAGTCAGTAAAAGCACGCCGACCGGCCAGAGAGAGATCAACCGGCGTGTCATATAGCGCGGCGGCAAGGCGTAACGCTTTCGCCAGTTCGTCGACCAGCCCGTGGACTTTTGCGCGCTTGTCCAGCTCCGCCCAGAACGCTTCATCTGCTGCTGCAAAGTCCCGCAGCAGATGATTGATGTCCCACAGGTTCCGCAATCCGCCAGCCAGATCGCCGTCGGCAAACAAATGGGCGATGGAATGCAGCACCATATCGGCGGGGGCCATCACATAGAGCCCGTTGTCCAACCGAACCGCGCTTCCCAGAATTGCAGCCGCGTCGGGCGTTGGGCCAGCTGTTAGCGGCAATATCGTGTGGTGGACGTCGATCATCCGGTCGCGCTCGCGGTGAATCAGAGGCGGCAGTTCGTGCATATGATCGCGGTAATATTGGTCATCATAGGGATCTGGCTTCACCCATTCCCACCCCGCGTCCAGCAAGGCGTTCTCGACGACCGGCAGATCCTCCCGCGCAACCATGATATCGAGATCGCCGATGCTGCGACCCACGCCGGCAGACATGCTTGCCGCAACATAAGCAGTGCCCTTCATCAGCACGATCTTCCCGGGGTAATCCGCAAGCGCCCTTTGCGCGCAATCGGCTTCCCACAGAGCCTGCTGGCGCGCCAGATCATGCGCACCGATGACATCCTGCAGGACCGCGCGCACGCGATCCGGCACCGGCACGTCCTTAAGCCGGTGGGCGAGTGAACCAATGAGCGATTCCGCTCGCGCTATGCTTATCAGATCGGTCCACTGGCTGCCGTTCAGCGCCTCGATGCTTGCCGGTTCCCGCAGGGCGTCGACCAAAGGACGGGCGTCGCGCATCATCGCAGCTGGCTCCACAGGCCGTCGATTAGTTCTTCCGCCTGTTCAACCGATTGATAATCCATAGCCCTGGTCGGGACCTGATCGACAAACCGCGTCAGGGCATGAAAACCAGCCTCGCCGAGTGCGACATAATTGGTCGAAGCCTGGGTCAGCCGAACAAATATCTCCGCTTGTCCCATATCGCGCAATTCGGGGGCGTGACCAAAGCGGGGGAAAAGAAGTAGTGCCGGTTTGGCAGGCTCGTCCATCCTGGCGATTGCCTCTTTCGGCGGGATGAGGTGGCGAATATCGCCTTTGGGCGTCGCCATCATTTCCGGACCGAAACGGTTCGCCGGCACTTCGCGCTGCATTGCTGCTATAGCTTTGTTCTTGAGGCTGATCAGGCGCGGGAATGGCGCAATCTCGCCCGTATCCAGACTGAGCAAGGCAAATTCATCGCCCATGAAGCGCCAACCCCTTTCGGCCAGCATTGCCGACAAGGTTGATTTCCCCGAGCCGGAAAGCCCGGTCATGATTAGCGCCTTGCCATCCTTTTCGACGCTGCTGGCATGGAGCAGCAGATGCCGGCGCCAGCCCAGCGCCATTTGCAGGTTCATACCCATTTCTGCGGCGAGCAGTCCCTGGGTGAGCGGCAATGGCGCGGCGTCAGGGAGCCAGAAGTCCCCGCCGATATGCACCGACGGACGAATATGGCGCCGCCATGGTTTTTCCGGTTCAAGACGAACTGTGAAATCAACATGTTCGCCGACCGGCTGCGGATAATCTTGGTATAGTGCCTCCAATTGTTCCAGCGGCTGACGCCATGCCGAAGCAATCCGGAACGCGGCAGGTCCGATTTTGAGCAAGATCTGATGCATCCCGCCCATCAGCCGGATACTCGCGATATCAGGCCTAATGTCCGCAGTTCGCCGAGACGCGCAATCACAATCTCTTCCGCATCCACTCCGGTCTCAAGGTCGAACAATGCCGTCAGTCGTGTTGCAATTTCAGCAGCGGTCAGCAGCGCATTGTCCATCACCTCGATTATCGCGGGCGCAGGGTCCGCCAGCATATGGGTGATGCCGGACGGTCGATGATATAACAGCATCATGCTGTCCAGATCATGCCAGATCAGATCATTTTTCGGCGCAGCCCGATATTTCTGGGTCATGATGATTACCTGCGAATCTGGTACGACATAGCGATCTGATAGCAGGCAAATGTTAAAATTCCCGGGCTATATCAACGCGGCATCTGCAGCGAAGCATAGCATGTGAAGCCGCTTTGTCCGGATTGCAGCCGGCGGATATAATTCACATAGGCCTGCGACTGGTCATAGGAGGTGCCCGGAAGCGTCCGTCCGTTCATCGCCTGGAGTACTTCTTCACCGGTAAAATTGCGGCCCGCTGGCGGAAACGCACCGGGAGTGTCGGCAGTCACGACCGTGCCGTCGGCTGCAATATAGCCGCCTGCCGCATGGTTGCCGGGAACCGGAATTTCGCAATTGAGCACCGAACCCGCGGTCTGGGCCAATGCCGGCTTGATACTGACCACTGCAGAAGCCGTTATCGCGCCCATCATCAAGGCGCGACGGCGGGTTACGATTCCGTTTTTCTGGTCAGTTTCGACTGACGATTCGGATGGAAGGCCCTCTTTCATCGAATTTTCATCCATGGTTTCTCTTGCTTCAGATATCCGCACATAAGCAGAAATCCGGTAAAAAGCGAGGAAACAGTCCCTCGCCGATATTCGCGTCTATATTCGGGACATAGACATGGAAATTGTTAATATCGCCTATATTTTTCTGCACCCGGTTTCGGCCGCCGAAACATTCCCGTTGCCGATCCCGCACAGCACCGCTTAAATAGCCGCTATGAAAATGCCAGAATCGACCAGATGACTTCGGTGTCCCCTTTTCGCTTGCTGGTCGCCCTGGCATTCATTGTCGGCGGCGGCATTCTTGCGGGCCAGTTGCCGCAATCCGGCCAGCAGTTCATCGTCGTCATCGTCTCGGGGGCGATCGCCTTGTTCACGGTCTTGCAGGACCGTCCTGCTCCGCCCTTGCCAGACCCGAGCGCGCTGGAACGGCAACGCAAGCGCATTCTCTATCAGGGCCGCTCGGAAGCCTATCAGGATATTATCGACCCGATTACCGATCCAATTATGCTGATCCGCAATGCAAAGGTGGCCGCAGCCAATCCTGCAGCGGCCCATGTTCTGGGAGACCATATTGTCGGCGAGGATGTGCGGATCGCCATTCGCCACCCCGCCGCCGCTGACCGGCTTGCCAATCCGGACGCGAAACACACGGGCGAGCCTATTCTGCTGGTCGGGGTCGGTAGCACCGACCAAAGATGGGAATTGCGGATCCATACGCTGCGGGACGGTCTGAAACTGGTGCAGCTTTCGGACCGGAGCAGCCGTTATGCAGCGGAAAGAATGCGCACCGATTTTGTCGCCAACGCCAGCCACGAGCTGCGCACGCCACTCGCCGCGATAAAGGGCTTTCTGGAAACGCTGGAGGACCCGAAGGCCGGCAAGGACGATGCTACCCGGGCCCGGTTTCTCAAGATCATGTATGATGAAGCCGACCGCATGCAGCGTCTGATCGAGGATCTGATGTCACTTTCGCGGATCGAAGCTGAAAAATTCGAACTGCCATCCGACAAAATCGATCTGAGCGAGTTGGTCGAGGAAGCGCGCAATTTTTATATCAACAGCCGCGGCAAGAAAGAAAGCGAAATACAGGTCAATCTGCCGGCCAATATACCGATGATCCATGGCGATCGTGCGCAATTGGCGCAGGTCGTCAACAATTTGCTCAGCAACGCCTTCAAATATGGAAAAAAGGGGGCGCCGGTTACAATTAATGTCGCGCCCAACAAATCCGGCACCATGTTATATCTGGCGATCAGCGATCAGGGCGACGGCATTGCCCCCGAACATATTCCCAGGCTGACCGAGCGTTTCTATCGCGTCGACAAGGGGCGCAGCAAATCGATCGGTGGGACCGGACTGGGGCTTGCGATCGTCAAACATATTTCCGAACGGCACGGCGGACGGATGGAAATCACCAGCGAAGTGGGCCGCGGCACGACGGTCTCCGTGTTGCTGCCGATTGCGAGCAACAGCCCGAGCGTAGATCCCGCTGAAAAGGGTGATGATTGACCGATGCTTCCCCCGGAAAATTTCTCCGGAAAAGCCCGCCCTGCCCCGCTGTCACATTTTCGTAATATAACTGTAACGAACAGGACATTGCACCTGCCTAAAAGCCTCCCGAACAAGCCTGTTAATCCGGTCCTTGGCGCTTTTCGCCATGGACCGAGCGCAGATGAATTAGGAATTTTTGAATGTTAAGAACACTCGCGCTCGTGACGATCGCTTCCTTTGGGCTATCCGCCTGTCAGGATCAGGCTTCCGGCGGCCAGGGCGGCACCCGTGGCGAAATCCGGATCGTCGGATCATCGACTGTTTTCCCTTTTGCAAAAGCAGTGGCCGAGCAGTTCAGCATCAACGGGGCCAATCCTTCCCCGATTCTCGAATCGACCGGCACCGGCGGTGGCATGAATCTGTTCTGCGCTGGCGTAGGAGCGGATACTCCTGATATCGCAAACGCTTCCCGCCGGATCAAAGCGTCCGAATTTGAATTGTGCCAGAGTAATGGCGTCACCGAAATCGTCGAAGTACAGGTCGGCATCGACGGCATAGCCATCGCCCAAGCCAACAACGGCACCTCCTTTTCGCTGACCCCCGCACAGATTTACAAAGCCATTGCCGAACGGCCGTTCGGAAAAGAAAATACAGCCAAAAAATGGTCCGACATTGATCCGTCGCTGCCGGATTTTGCGATCAGCGTTTACGGGCCACCGTCAACGTCGGGCACGCGCGATGCGCTTACCGAACTGATCATGGAAGTCGGGTGCGTCACCGATCCGGCGACGAAAGCGCTCAAGGATAGCGACAAGGAGGCCTTTAATGCCGTCTGTCACGAAGTGAGAGCCGATGGCGCCTATGTCGACGCGGGTGAAAATGACAATCTCATCGTCCAGAAGCTGAAAGCCAATCCGAATAGCGTAGGCATTTTTGGTTATAGTTTTCTGGAAGAGAATCTCGACAGCGTCCGTGGCATTTCGGTTTCAGGCGTCAATCCGACTTATGAAGCCATTGCTTCGGGAGAATATCCCGGTGCGCGGCCGCTCTATGTTTATGTAAAAAACCAGCATGTCGGCGTCATCCCGGGGCTGCGCGAATATATGCTCGAGTTCATCAACGCAGGAACCCGCGACGGTTATCTGGTAAAAGCCGGATTGATCGCTTCGCCAGACAATGTACGAGAGAAAATGACCGATGTGGTCCGCAACATGACCCCGCTTGCCATTAGCGAACTTAAATAAGCACGCCTGAGCGGGCGTTACGTTTTAGATGATATTGATGCAGGGGCGGAACCAGATATTGTGACAAGTGCGACGCTTCTTTTTCTCGTAATCGGCCTGGGTCTGGTCGCTTGGTTTTTCGGTCGGCTAAAGGCGTCCGGAATGCAGGCGGGCGGCAAGACTTCCCGATCTGCGCTACATTCGCTGCCGAGCTATCATGGCTGGTATGTTGCCTTGTGGGCGATCGTTCCCGCCGCAATTTTCATGACGGTCTGGAGCTTTGTCAGCCCGGCGTTGATAACCGATGCCGCGCTGACCAGCGCTGCAGCGGCAGGATTGCCGCAAGACGGATTCTCCCGGGCAGCGATTCTGTCCGAGGCCCGCGCCATCGCCTATGGCAACCAGGTCAATGCCTTCAATCCGCTATCCCAATCGATGGTCGAGCCTTATCGCGACGCCATCTCCTATTACCAGATGATCGGAGCGGTCGCTGCGCTGCTGATGGTCTTTGCCTGCGGTGTCTATGCATGGTTGCAGATCAAGCCCGATCTGAGAGCGCGGACCAAAATCGAGCGGGTGACGATGCTGGTGCTGTTGCTCGCATCGTTGATCGCGATCATTACCACGGTCGGAATTTTCCTGTCGCTGGTATTTGAATCGGCGCGTTTCTTCTCGATGGTGTCACCGATAGACTTTCTGTTCGGCACTGAATGGAATCCCAAAGCGGTCGCCGGACCGAGAGGCGAAACCGGATTTGGCGCCATTCCGCTTTTCTGGGGTACCGTCTTCATCGGTGCGATAATCGCGATGATCGTGGCGATCCCGCTCGGACTAATGAGCGCCATCTATCTGACGCAATATGCGCCGGCCAAATTCCGGGCCTGGATGAAGCCGATACTGGAGGTTCTCGCCGGGGTGCCAACAGTAGTCTATGGCTATTTCGCCGCTTTGACGGTGGCTCCGGCACTCCGCGACTTTGCCGTCTCGATCGGCATAACCAGCGCCTCTTCCGAATCCGCTCTGGCTGCCGGTGTGGTGATGGGCATCATGATCATTCCGTTCGTCTCCTCGATGGCCGATGACAGTATTGCCGCTGTACCCAGCGCGATGCGTGACGGTTCGCTGGCGATGGGCGCGACCCATAGCGAGACCATCAAGAAGGTCCTGATCCCTGCTGCTTTGCCTGGCGTTGTTGGCGGTGTCCTGCTCGCCGTCAGCCGCGCGATTGGCGAAACGATGATCGTGGTGATGGCTGCCGGTCTTGCCGCCAATATGACGGCAAATCCCTTTTCCAGCGTTACGACCGTCACGACGCAAATCGTGCAACTGCTCACCGGTGACCAGGAGTTTGACAGCCCGAAAACACTGGCGGCTTTCGCTCTCGGACTGGTCCTGTTTATCGTAACCCTGCTGCTCAACCTTATCGCCTTGCGCGTGGTCAAAAAATATCGGGAAGCATATGAATAGTCTAACCGAAATGAAGCGCAACCCGACCGACTGGCAAGGTGCGGCGATGCAGAAACGCATTGCCCGCCGCTATGCTGCAGAACGGCGATTCAAGGCTCTGGGCATGGCTGCCGTGATGCTGTCAGCAGGTTTTCTCGCCTTTCTGCTCGTGGTCATGGTCGGCAACGGCTTCCGCGGTTTTACCCAGACGGAACTGCCGGTCGAGATAGACTTTCCTGCGGTGACCGGCGGCGCGTCGCCCAGCCAGTTTGAAGGACCGAATGCAGATGCCAATTTGCAGTCCATGGGTCTGCGCGAAATTGTCGATGGCAGCATCGAAATCCAATATGGAGCGGACGGCACCGATCTGTTCTCGCCGGGTGGCTGGACAGCAGTCAACGCAATGATCCTGAATAATCCGGATATTGTCGGGGAGAAAACCACGATATATCTGCCGGTTATTTCGGATATCGATGTCGCATACAAGGACGCTGGCAATCCCGAATCCGAACAGAAGGTCCGCGAGTTGGGAGATCAATTGTCGACCGGTTTCAACTGGAATTTCCTCAGCCATTCCGATGCCACGGATCCGATGCAGGTGGGGATCTGGGGAGCGTTCAAAGGCTCGCTGATCACCATGATCGTGACCTTGCTCTTGGCTTTCCCGGTCGGTGTATTGGCGGCGCTCTATCTTGAGGAATATGCCCCGAAAAACCGGCTGACCGACCTGATCGAGGTTTCGATCAACAATCTGGCAGCGGTGCCGTCGATCATCTTCGGCCTGCTGGGCCTGGCAGTATTCCTGAACTTTTTCGGGATGCCGCGATCCGGCGCATTGGTAGGCGGCTTGACGCTCGCGCTGATGACCATGCCGGTGATTGTCATTTCCGGACGCAACGCGGTTAAAGCGGTGCCCCCTTCGATCCGTGAAGCCGCGCTGGGTATCGGTGCAAGCCCGCTGCAAGTGGTGTTCCACCATGTCTTGCCGCTGGCGCTACCTGGTATCTTGACCGGCACCATAATCGGCATGGCCCGGGCGCTGGGCGAGACGGCTCCGCTGCTGATGATCGGTATGCGCGCCTTCATTGCGACACCGCCAAGCGGCATCACCGATCCGGCGACGGTATTGCCGGTTCAGATATTCCTCTGGTCGGACGAAGTCGATCGCGGCTTTGTCGAGAAAACATCCGCAGCGATCATTGTGCTATTGTTGTTCCTGCTGACGATGAACGCACTGGCCATTTATCTGCGCAACCGCTTTGAAACCCGGTGGTAGGTGCCAAGATGAATGACGAACAGACAATGCAAAAACCGAGTGAAAGCGTAAATATGACAAATTCGGCCATGACAGATATGACAAGCGAAGCCGGGACGCCGAAAATGACCGCTCGTCATGTCGACGTATTCTACGGCGACAAACAGGCAATCAACGATGTATCCATCGATGTGAACATGGATAGCGTCACGGCCTTCATCGGCCCGTCCGGCTGCGGCAAGTCGACCTTCTTGCGCTGCATGAACCGGATGAACGACACCATCCCGATCGCTAGGGTTACCGGCGATATCCAGCTGGAAGGCGAAGATATTTACGCACCGCAAATGGATGTTGTCCAGTTGCGGGCGCGGGTCGGCATGGTGTTCCAGAAACCGAACCCCTTCCCCAAGTCGATCTACGACAATATCGCTTATGGCCCGCGTATCCATGGCCTGGCCACCGGCAAGGACGAACTGGACAATATCGTCGAATCCTCGTTGCAGCGCGCCGGTCTCTGGGGCGAGGTCAAGGATCGGCTGCTCGACAGCGGCACCGCTTTGTCGGGTGGTCAGCAGCAGCGCCTGTGCATCGCACGGGCTATCGCGGTTGATCCCGAAGTGATCCTGATGGACGAGCCTTGCTCGGCGCTTGATCCGATCGCAACCGCAAAAATCGAAGAGCTGATCCATGAATTGCGCGGCAAATATGCGATCGTCATCGTCACCCATAATATGCAGCAGGCCGCGCGTGTATCTCAGAAAACGGCATTTTTTCACTTGGGCACCCTGGTGGAATATGGCGAAACAACCGATATTTTCACCAATCCGCGGGAAGAAAAAACGCGGGATTATATCACCGGACGTTACGGCTGATATCTCGAAGTTTAGGAACTCAAAAATGGTCAACACTGGCACAGAGCATACGGTCAAAGCCTTCGATTCCGACATCAATGAATTGCGGGGCATGGTTGCGGAAATCGGCGGACGCAGCGAGCAGGCCATCGCCAAGGCAATGCGCGCGCTGGAAAACAGCGATCTCGAACTGGCAGAAGAGGTGGTCCGGGAAGACAAGCTGATCGACCAGCTTGAAAAGCGGATCGACGAACTGACCTTCCAGACCATCGCGCTGCGGGCGCCGATGGCCGACGACCTGAGGGAACTGATCGCCACGTTCAAGATCTCCGGCGTGGTCGAGCGCATTGGCGACTATGCCAAGAATATCGCCAAGCGAGTGCCGCTGGTGACCAAGACGCACCGCCTGACACCCATTTCGCTGCTACCCTCCATGTCGAAAATAGCCAGCGAACTGGTCCGGGACTCGCTCGACGCCTTTGCCCGGCGCGATGCGGAACTGGCGATGGAAGTGAACCGGCGCGACCAGATCGTCGACGATTTCTACAACAGCATCTTCCGCGCCGTGATCACCCATATGATTGAAAACCCGAAGGATATCGGCGAAGCGGCGCATCTGCTGTTCATCGCCAAGAACCTGGAGCGTATTGGCGACCATGCGACCAATGTCGCCGAGATGGTCTATTTTGCAGCAACTGGCGAGCCAATGCCCGAACGGACCCGCGGCGAGAATCCGACGACGCCGCTTGACGACGCGCTCAGCGACGAGGCCGACTGATGGTCAACGCAAAATTATTGCTGGTCGAAGACGATGCCGCGCTTGCGGAGCTGCTGACCTGGAACTTCAAAAAAGAAGAATATGACGTCATCCACACACCGGATGGCGAGGAAGCGCTTCTGCTGGTGCAGGAACATCGTCCCGACGTGATCTTGCTCGACTGGATGCTGGAGAGCCTGTCGGGGATAGAAGTCTGCCGTCGCCTGCGCCGTTCTTCGGAAACCGCCAATATCCCGATCATCATGCTGACCGCGCGCGGTGAGGAAGAGGACAAGATCCGCGGCCTCGAAACCGGCGCGGACGACTATATCACCAAGCCGTTCAGCCCGCGCGAACTGATCGCCCGGGTCAAAGCAGTATTGCGCCGGGTGCGTCCCGCTCTGGCTGGTGAAAAACTGACCTTTGGCGATCTGGAAATGGACACCGTTGGCCACAAGGTGAAACGCGGCGGCGACACGATCCCGCTTGGTCCGACCGAATTTCGCCTGCTCCGGCATTTTCTGGAACATCCCAACTGGGTATTTTCCCGCGAGCGGCTGCTCGACAGCGTCTGGGGGCAAGATAGCGATATCGAGTTGCGGACCGTCGACGTCCATATCCGGCGGCTCAGAAAAGCGCTGAATGCCAATGATCGATCAGACATCATCCGCACTGTGAGGTCTGCAGGCTACGCGCTGGATACCGATGCTGTAGAAAGTTAGTGTTTCGGCGCGATTGGCCCGGAATTGACCGGTTAGTCCGCGACCAGTTTCATAAGCTTGCGTTCGACCGGTGCCAGCACGCCGGCAAGTTCATGGCCGCGCTTCAATATCTGCCCCTGCTCGCCGTGCAGAGTCCACATCCCTTGCCGGTTGCGCTCGGACGGGCGCTTCTCGATTCGTATCTGCGGCCGTTCGGATGCGCGGCGGAAAGCCGCGAAAATCGCGACATCGCGGCGCATGTCCATGGCATAATCTTTCCAGTGGCCGGCGGCGACCATACGCCCATAGAGGCTGAGGATGCGCTCAATTTCCCGGCGTTCGAACCCCACTTGAGTGGGCGCGCCTCGCCGCGGAAAGGGCGATATGTTGGAATCGCTGGAACGCATCAAGCGCTATCGCGTCCCTTTTTCTCGATTTCAGCACCGTCGCCGTTCCGCTCTTTGGCGAAGGCGGCGATACGTTTCTGCAATTGCTCCATTTCGCATTGAAGAATTTCCAGCTTCTGCGTCGACGGATCGAATATTTCGCTGCAGGGCGTACCGTAGGGAACAAATTCTTTCTGATATTCTTTTGCCTCGACCAATGTCGGCCGGGCGCGGACGCCAACCATCGTGGCGCCTTCCGGCACATCCTGGGTGACCACCGCATTGGCACCTACCCTGGCCCGTTTGCCGACAGTGATCGGGCCGAGTACCTGGGCACCGGATCCCAGAATGACATCATTTTCAATGGTCGGATGACGCTTGCCACCGACGCCATTGGTCGGGTTGGTCCCGCCCAGGGTAACACATTGATAGATCGTCACATTATCGCCGATAAGAGCGGTCTCGCCAATCACGGTAAAGCCATGGTCGATGAACAGATGTCGACCGATCTTGGCACCCGGATGGATATCAAT
>JBALUX010000087.1:0-11989 GCA_036963725.1 Parasphingorhabdus sp.
CGTTCGCGATCCAGAGATCGGGCAACGCCAGAGTGGCTTCAAGAGCCATATGGGTGTCGCTGAAATCCATATATATTTCAGGTGGTCGAGCTATCTGTAACTGGCTCATGCCGTCGCGATACCGGTCGAAACTATAGGCGGCCCAGTTGCCCGACGGAGAAAAGTTGAACTCGCAATATCGCTCGCCACCCGGTTCGCCGAGGAACAGTTCAAAGCAGCTATATTGCCACAAATCATCCGTGGGTTGCGACTGGTCCAGATTATCCGGTAGTTTGACTTCTTCAACATTCCCATCTGCATGATATCGCAGCCATATCGTGCCAGTCTCCGACATCGACCATTCGACCGTGATTTGATCAATCGCCGATACCGGCGTCACGGGATGACTTTGCAAGTTCAAACGCATATTGCGACTTTCGTTGTCTCCATGTAACGCACCAATCCATGACAAATTATCAATCTGATTTCCTGCGTCTACTGAATGATCGCGGCTATATCCACCAGTTAACCGATGCCGGGGCATTGGATTCGCTTGCCAGCAAGAGCATCATTCCAGGCTATATCGGATTTGATGTCACAGCGGATTCCCTTCACGTTGGCAATCTCGTCCAGATCATGATGCTCCGCCGACTGCAGCAAGCGGGGCACAAGCCGATCGTTCTGATGGGCGGCGCAACCACCAAAATCGGTGATCCGTCCGGCAAGGACGAGATGCGCAAAATACTTGATGACGAAGGAATCGCATCGAATTTTGCCAAGATTCGCGGATGTTTCGAAAATTTCCTGACATTCGGCGATGGTCCGACCGACGCAATAATGGTCAACAATAACGACTGGCTCGGTGAACTCGAATATATTCCGTTTTTGCGCGACATTGGTCGTCATTTCACCATCAATCGCATGCTGACATTTGATTCTGTGAAGCTCAGGCTGGAACGCGAACAGCCGCTGACCTTTCTCGAATTCAACTATATGATCCTGCAAGCCTACGACTTCGTAGAGCTGTCCCGGCAATATGGTTGCCAGTTGCAAATGGGCGGTTCCGACCAATGGGGCAATATCGTCAACGGGATCGAACTGGGCCGCCGGATCGACGGAGCCGATCTGTTCGGAGTCACCACGCCGTTGATCACCAAGTCCGATGGCTCGAAAATGGGCAAATCGGTGGATGGTGCGATCTGGCTGAATGCTGCCCGGCTCTCTCCTTATGATTACTGGCAGTTCTGGCGCAATACCGACGATCGCGACGTGGGCAAGTTCATGAGACTGTTCACCGATATTGATCTGGAAGAGATCGCGCGACTGGAAGCTCTGCAGGGTTCCGATATCAACGAGGCCAAGAAAGTCCTCGCCGATGCCGCAACAGCAATGGCGCACGGACAAAGTGCTGCTGAAGATGCTGCCAAAACAGCGCAACAGACTTTCGAACAAGGCGCTGCAGGCGGCGATTTACCGGTATTCGAGATAGCAGACGGCCAGATTTCGATTCTCGATGCCTTGGTCGGGATCGGATTCTGCGCTTCTAAAGGTGAAGCCAAGCGGATGGTCGCAGGCGGCGGCGCCCGGATTGATGACGAACCGGTTCGGGATGCTGGAGCCATGATTGACTTGACCGACGACGACAAAAAAATATCGGCGGGTAAGAAAAAACACGGGCTACTTCGCAAGGTCTGACTGCAGGGAGTAAATATTGGCCCCAAAAGTCATTTACCATTTATTCTCAAACGGCCGTTATGGTTGAGATGAACCATGTACGGAGCTCGCTGCGAATGACCGGTCTACCACCTCAAACAGCCTCGGATATGCGTCGTGCCACGCGTTTTGCAGTCGATTTTGAGACGATTTGCGAATTTCATCCTCATCAGGAAATCCGGGTACGAATCTCGAATATCTCCGCGAACGGCATGATGCTCGCGGACCCGATCGATATGGAGAAAGGAGACCGGCTAGTCGTTCGCCTGCCAGTCGCCGGACGCATCGAAGCCTATCTTGTCTGGTCCCACCAGGGACGCCATGGCTTCAAATTCGAACGGGTGATCCGGGAACCGGATTTCTATGCAATGCTTGACAAGATAAACGGCGTCTAGGCGCTATCCGCTCCGCAACAGACTGACACCCCAATCACGCTCGAACAGGTAAAGTGCCACGCGGGCGGCCTGGCCTCTCTCGCTGGCCAATCCTCCATCGCGGTCGAGCAGCAGCCGCGCATCGTCTGTGGCAGCTCCGATAAATTCACTGACCTGCGCTGGTGTGGCAACGCGGAAACCGGCATCCCCGGATTGTCGCGTACCCATTAGTTCCCCTGCCCCGCGCAACCGCAGATCTTCCTCGGCAATCCGAAAACCATCATTGGTTTCGCGCATCAGGGTGAGACGGGCACGCGCCGTTTCGCTCAGCGTTTCGCCGCGAATCAGCAGGCAGTTGGATTTGACGCTGCCTCGCCCAACCCGCCCGCGCAGTTGGTGCAATTGCGCAAGCCCAAAGCGATCGGCAGCCTCGATGATCATCAGACTCGCATTAGGCACATCGACGCCGACCTCGATAACCGTGGTGGCGACAAGGATCTTGATTTCGTCCCGCTGAAAGCGGCCCATCACCAGGTCTTTTTCAGGCCCCTTCATCCGGCCATGCACCAAACCGACCTGGTCACCAAATCTGGCTTTCAAACCGGCTGCGCGGTCTTCCGCCGCAGCGAGATCGCTTTTTTCGCTTTCGTCGATCAAGGGGCAAACCCAATAAGCCTGGCCGCCAGAAGCTATATGGCGGGCCAGGCCTTCAACCACGTCCGGCAATCGTGCATCAGAAATCACGCTGGTATCAATCGTCTGCCGACCCGGGGGAAGCTCGTCGATGCGGGAGACATCCATTTCACCATATTGACTAAGCGTCAGTGTCCGCGGGATCGGCGTGGCGGTCATCGCCAGCAAATGCGGTGTCCGTTCCGCTTTTTGGGTCAGCATAAGCCGCTGGGACACACCGAATTTATGCTGCTCGTCAATGACGGCCACGGCGAGATTCTTGTAGCGAACATGTTCCTGAAAAATCGCGTGGGTACCAATTAGGATATTGATCGACCCGTCCATCAGGCCCATTAGCGTCGCCTCGCGAACCTTGCCTTTATCGCGCCCGGTCAAGATGGCGATGTTAATCGGCAATCCGGTTAGTAATTTCTGCAGACCTTCAAAATGCTGTCGCGCCAAAATTTCCGTCGGTGCCAGAAAGGCACCCTGATATCCCGCTTCCACCGCTGACAGCAGCGCCATCAGGGCGACCAGCGTCTTTCCGGAGCCGACATCACCCTGAAGCAGCCGCAGCATCGGTGCGCTTTGTGCGAGATCGCTCTCAATCTCGGTAATGCAACGTTTCTGGGCATTGGTCAGCTCAAATGGCAGCTTTAACTGATCTCGAAGCCTGCCATCGCCCTGGATCGCAATACCTTTCTTGCTCCGATTGCTGGCGCGTACAAGCATGAAGGCGAGCTGATTGGCAAATACCTCGTCATAGGCGAGACGGTCACTGCTACCCTCGCTTTCGGTACGATGGAGACCAAGGATACTATCCTTCCAATTCTTCCAATTTTTCGCTGCCAGCTGGCTCGGTTCGATCCATTCCGGCAGCGTGGGAGCCAACGCCAGCGCCTGCCCGACCAACTGCTTCATCCGCAAATTACCAAGCCCGTCGGCCAAAGGATAAATCGGCTCCAGAAGCGAAATATCATCCGCCTGTGCCGGCTCAAGCACTTGATCAGGATGAACCATTTGCAGTTCATCCCCATAACGTTCGAGCTTGCCGGAAATGACCTTGGGCTCACCAAGCGGGAGCAATTTCTTGGGCCAGCCCGGGTTGCGCCCGAAAAAGGTCAGGCTGATATAATTGCCGAGCTTGTCTGTCGCATGGACCCGCAACGGGCTGCGCGGACCGCCAGTGCGATAATCGACCGGGGTCACCTCGACGATGATCGTCTCGCCGACATCGATTTCATCCAGTTCCTCTACCCGTTTCCGGTGCATCCAGTAGCTCGGCTGATGGTATAGCAAATCCTTGACGCGGGTCAGCCGCAGCTTCTCGAGCGGCTTGGCCAGCACCTTGCCGACGCCTTTGAGCGACTGGGTTTCGCCAAATAATGGATTGAGTATCTCGGGCCGCATGTCTATCCGCCTTTATACCGTCGCTGGCTCATTATGCCAGCCAAGTTGGAGCAGCAAATATGGATCGCGAAACAAAGCTGAAACGGCTGCAATTTCGCGCCTGGCATCGCGGAACCCGCGAAGCAGACTTTTTGATCGGCGGTTTTTTCAATCGCTATAGTCCGGACTGGTCCGACGAGGAGATCGACTGGTTCGAAATGCTGCTGGTCGAGGATGACGTGGACGTCATGGCCTGGGCGATCGGGACACTGCCCGTTCCTCCGGTTTTTGAAGGACCGCAAATGGATAATATGCAGAAACTCGACTATATCGATGCAACAAAATAACTTTCCCGCCCCATATCCAGAATCGATCCCAAGTGTCTCATCTAGATAGACTATTATCCTCTGAAAAAGGCATGACTATAGCCGGTGTGCCCTCTGGTTATCGCCCGCTGTTTCTGTCGGATATCGCTACCCGGTCTGGCCGGCGCACGATGTTCATCGCCACCGACGACGCGGCGATGAGCGCGGTTGTAGAAGCCGCCCATTTCTTTGCACCGGATCTGGAGACCATCGAATTTCCGGCATGGGACTGCCTGCCCTATGATCGCGCATCGCCGGCGCTGCATACCACCTCCGATCGACTCGCGGCTTTGGCCAAGCTGGCGATGCCCTTCACCGGCTCGCAGTTGGTCGTTACAACAGTCAACGCGGTAACCCAACGGGTGCTGGCGCCGACCCGAATCAAGGAATTCGTTACCCGTCTCGCGCCTGGAACGATGGTCGAGCAGGAAAAACTGATCTCGTTTCTCTACGCCAACGGATTTGTGCGAGTGGATACCGTAGCTGACAGCGGCGAATTTGCGGCCCGTGGCGGATTGATCGATCTATTCCCTCCTGGCGCTGAACTGCCAATCAGGATTGACCTTTTTGGCGACGAGGTCGAAACCTTGCGGCAGTTCGATCCTGCCGACCAGCGCACCGTCGGCAATATCGACGGACTGGACCTGCTTCCGGTATCGGAGTTTCTGCTGGATGCCGATAGCATCACGCGGTTCCGCACCCGCTATCGGGATCTTTTTGGTGCCGTTTCGACAAGCGATGCACTTTATCAGTCCATCTCGGAAGGACGCCGCCTCGCGGGGATGGAGCATTGGCTGCCACTGCTCGAAGAACGGCTGGCGACTATTTTTGATTATGTCGAAGATGATTGTATGATCTTGCGGGATGCAGCCGGTTCCACGGCAGCAGAGGCGCAATTTGTTGCCATTGCAGACTATCACAAGAACCGGGTTGAAGCCGACAAGGCCAATCTGTCGAGCTACCGGCCGCTGCCACCGGAGATGCTATATTTGACACCGGAAGAATGGCGGGGCCGCGAAAAGGACGCGCCTATCCATGTTCTGAGCGAATTTGACGAACCGGAATCCGAATCCGTCATGTCGATGTCCGTGTCCTCGCCGCGCGATTTCTCTCCGGAGCGGGCGCGCAACGAGAATATTTATCAGGCTTTGGGTGCCCATCTCAACAGTCTGAAAAAGTCAGGTACAACCGCGGTTGTCGCGAGCTATAGCAAGGGATCGCGAGCGCGTATCTTTGACCTGCTCAAAGACCATGATGTTAAGGGAGCAGCGCTTTGCGATGACTGGGATTCCTGCCTCTCAGCCGACCCCGGAATTGCTCTGACGATATTGCCTCTGACTTCCGGCTTCCGGACAGAAGGGCTGTCCCTGCTCACCGAACAGGATATTTTCGGGGACCGGCTGGTTCGCAAATCCAAGCGGCGCAAGAGCAGCGACGCCTTTATCGAGGAACTGTCAGCACTTAGCCAGGGCGATCTCGTCGTTCATCTCGAGCATGGAGTCGGCCTCTATGAAGGCATTGTTTCCATTCCGGTTGGCACCAGCCCGCATGATTGTGTCCATCTGAAATATGCAGGCGGCGACAAGCTCTATGTACCGGTCGAGAATATCGACGTTCTCAGCCGCTATGGCGAAGGCGGCGACAGCGTTGTGCTGGACCGTCTCGGAGGCGAAGGCTGGCAACGGCGCAAATCAAAACTGAAGGAGCGTATCCGGGCGATTGCCCATGAACTACTCAGAACCGCTGCCGCTCGCGCATTACAGCCCGCAACGCCTGCCCGCGTTGAAGCCAGCGAAATGGCAGGATTCGTCGATCGCTTCCCCTACCAGGAAACAGACGACCAGCAGCAGGCAATCGAGGAAGTTCTCGGCGATATGGCCTCTGGCAAGGCAATGGACCGTCTGGTCTGTGGTGACGTCGGCTTTGGCAAGACCGAGGTCGCGATGCGCGCCGCTTTTGCCGCAGCCATGGCCGGAATGCAGGTTGCCATAATCGCACCAACGACCCTCCTCGCTCGTCAGCATTTCAATAATTTCGAAGAGCGTTTCCGGCCCTTCCCGGTGAAGATTGGTCGGCTATCACGGCTGGTTCCGCCAGCAGAAGCCAAGAAGACCAAAGAAGGCCTGACCAGCGGCGAAGTCGATATCGTCATCGGCACTCACGCCTTGCTCGCAAAATCCATAGAATTTCAGCGGCTCGGCCTGATCATCATTGATGAAGAGCAGCGTTTTGGCGTTACCCACAAGGAACGGCTTAAGGCGATGAAGGCGGACGTCCACGTCCTGACCCTCACCGCCACTCCTATCCCGCGGACGCTGCAGATGGCGATGACCGGCATGCGCGAGCTATCGGTAATCCAGACACCGCCCGTCGACCGGCTGGCCGTACGAACCTATGTTATGCCGTGGGACCCTGTTCCATTGCGCGAGGCGCTTCTGCGTGAACACTATCGCGGCGGCCAGTCGTTCGTGGTCGTCCCCCGTATCGCTGACCTTGCCGATATCGAAGATTTCTTCAAGAAACATGCTCCCGAACTCACCTATGTTGTTGCTCATGGCCAGATGCCGCCGGCCACCGTGGAAGAACGGATGTCCGCCTTTTACGACCGCAATTATGATGTGCTGCTCTCGACCACGATCGTCGAAAGCGGCCTCGACATTCCCAGCGCCAACACGCTGATCATCCACCGCGCCGATCGCTTTGGCCTTGCCCAACTCTATCAGCTAAGAGGCCGGGTCGGGCGCTCCAAAACGCGCGCTTACGCTTATATGGTTACCCCAAAAGACCGGATCATCACCGAAAAGGCGGAGAAAAGGCTGAAAATTCTGGGCGACCTAGACAGCCTTGGCGCCGGTTTTGAACTGGCCAGCCACGATCTCGATATTCGCGGCGCCGGTAACTTGCTGGGCGACGAACAATCCGGGCATATCAAGGAAGTTGGATTCGAACTCTACCAGTCGATGCTGGAAGATGCCATTCTTGAAGCGAAGGCCAAGGGCTCTGGCTTATCAATGCCGACAGACAGCTTCTCTCCCCAGATCACGGTCGACGCGCCGATCCTGATACCGGAAGAATATGTACCCGACCTTTCGCTCCGTATGGGACTCTATCGCCGCATGAACGGTCTCAAGACGCTTCCGGAAATCGAATCCTTTGCTGCGGAAATGATCGACCGATTTGGTGATCTGCCGATCCAGACCGACAATCTGCTCAAGCTCATGCATATCAAGATGAATTGCGTGAAGGCACAGATCGCCAAAATCGAAATGGGTCCGCGCGGTGCTTTGGTCACTTTCCATAATGACAGTTTTCCGAATGTTCCCGGCCTGCTGGACTATGTCGACCGTCTCAAGAGTACCGCGAAAATCCGTCCCGACAATAAATTGTTCATCGAACGCAAATGGCGCGATCCCAAGTCGCGCCTGCATGGACTGACCCAACTGACCACGGGCCTGTCGAAACTGGCGCAGCGTGTGACGAGCTAGTTGCTGCTCAAGGCGAAGGCTTCAAACTCGTCGGGTGCCAGCGGTCCGGAACGCAGGAACCCCTGGAAAAATTCGCAGCCCTGATCTGCTAGGATATCGAGTTGGGATTCGGTTTCAACTCCCTCGGCGATCACACTGAGATCAAGGCTATGCGCCATATCGATTATCGAGCGCACAACCACCTGATCCTTGGGTGAACCGCTGATATCGCCAGTCAGTCCGCTGTCGATCTTTAAATAATCGACCGGCAGTTCCTTGAGATAAGACAGGCTGCTGTAACCGGTCCCGAAATCGTCAATCGCAATGCAAATGCCCGCCTTCCGCAACCGGTGCAATTTGTTGGCAGAAACCGACAGATTGCCGATCATTTCCGACTCTGTAATTTCGAGCGTAAGATGAAGCGGTTCAAAACCGGAAGTTTCGACCTGCCTGAGCATATCATCGACAAATGTTTTTGCCGCCAGATCGCCGGCCGTAACATTGATTGAAAGCCGCAAAAATCCAAGACTCGCTGGCCACCCGGCGGCGAGTGTCAACGCCTGCTTGTGGATCTGGATCGAGAGCGAATCCATCACCCCGGCGCGCTCCGCGACCGCAAACAACGTGGACGCGCCCAATAATCCATATTCCGGATGTTCCCACCGCGCCAATGCTTCCGCGCCAAACAGTTCCCCGGTATCGACTTTGATTTGCGGCTGAAAGGCAATGACGATTTCACCGCGGCCCATCGCTCCCGCCAATTGATCCTCCAGCACCTCTTCAAGATGCACATCGGCTTCCAAAACGGTGCTGAAATTGATCGGCAGAGCGTCGGCAGCGGTCGCTTCCGCAAGCGCCAAGACCGCTTTTCTGATCAAGGTTTTTTCGGTGGATCCGCTATTCCCAATCGCGACCCCGGCCCGCGCAACCGGATTGATCGGACGCCCCTCCAGCTGCAGATCATCGAAGATGCTGCCGATCAAGTCATTGGCAAAATCCGATATCTGGCTAGTCTGGAAATCAGCGAGCGCTATCAGAAAATTCTGGCCGTCCAGACGCGCAACCAGATGCGGCCCTGCATATTGTCGCTGCGTATGGTCCATCAGCCTGTGACCAACGATCCGCAACAAATGATCTCCCGCATTGCGACCGAAAGCCGCGTTGATCATGCGAAAGTTTTTGATACCGACCGCAATCAGTGTCAGCTGGCTCCCATCTTCAAGCTTCCGCCGTATCCAGGTGCGGGCCGATGCCGTATTGCGCAACCCGGAAAGCAGATCCCGCCCGGTCCAGTCATCCGCTTCTTCATTATTCGCGAGATATTCAATTCTGCCGAAAATCCGGCCGTCTGCTTCGTGCAAATGATGGATAGCCGGCCGGCCATTGAACCGGTGCGGCACGGCCGCCTGTCTGGCCCCATCGCGCAGACGTCTCATCGCGCCTCTCACACGCTTCTGCTCTTCTCGCGATAGCGCTCGGTAGATACCGGTCACCGGATATTTTCCGAAATCAATCTCGCCGGCGGCTGCCAGCAGGCTATCGCTGATCCAATATTCCATGGCCGCGCCCGGGGTAATCGACCACTGCAAATCACCAAATGTCAGCAAGGACTGTTCATGGCTCGCGCGTTCGGCACCGCCTCTGAAATTTTCGACATAGCGAAAGGCATATTTGATCGACTGGTCGAGATCCGCGCCGGCATCGGCAAGGTCCAGATAATGGGTCGCGCCTGAATCAAAGCATTGCCCGATAATGTCCGAACTTTGGCTACTGTCGACCAATGCCAATATCGCGATCCCGCCTTCGGTTGCGGTTCTTGAAAGTTCTGCAATTGCCTTCAGGCCTTCACTTTCGGCGCGACGGGCATCGATCACGGCGATCATCGCGCCGGCAGAGAAAAAACGCGCGCTGAGATTATCCCGCCTGCGGGCTGACTGGACCCGCCAGCCAAAAGACGCGATTTCTGCGGCTAGCGGATCACGCTCGTGGAATGACAACAGGAACAGATTTCTGAATTCAGCCGGATGCAAAGTCGGGATGGATGATATTTTGACTTCGAAACTCCTCAAACTGTGTGCCGGCAGGCCGAATTATGAACGCCCGACTATCTTTTTCCGTAGCAGGAAAACCTTTATAGGCCGTTGCCTGCCTATCCGGAAAGCGCTAGCCCTATAGCATTGAATCAACATGAGGCGCCCAATGCAAGACGGTTTCGGACGCAAAATTGATTATCTTCGTATTTCGGTCACTGACCGATGCAATTTCCGCTGCCAATATTGCATGTCGGAGAAAATGACCTTCATGCCGAAGTCTGCGCTGCTGACGCTGGAAGAGATCACCCTGATCGCGGAACGCTTCATTGGTCACGGCATCCGGAAGATCCGGCTCACCGGCGGTGAACCGCTGGTCAGACGGGATATGAAAGATGTTATCCAGCGGCTGGGCAGAAAGGTCGCTTCCGGCGAGCTGGAAGAATTGACGCTGACCACCAATGGCTCGTTGCTGACCGAATATGCCGACCATCTTGCAGCCCACGGCGTGCGACGGATTAACGTCAGCATGGATACGCTGGACCCTGCCCGCTTTTCCGAGATCACCCGCGGCGCCGACGTGAACGTCGTGCTGGACGGCATCAGGGCTGCCAGGGAAGCGGGTATCCGGGTCAAGATCAATATGGTTGCGGTTCGCGACTTCAACGAAGACGATCTTCTGCCGATGGCCGAATATTGCGCCGAACATGATCACGATCTGACGATCATCGAGAGCATGCCTCTGGGCGATGTCGGTGCGGATCGAAAGCTTGCCCATATTTCTGCCGATGAGTTCCTCGTTCCGTTGAAGGACCATTATTCAATCCTCCCCATCCCCCATCGCAGCTCGGGTCCGGCGCGCTATGTTTCGGTCGAGCCGCTTGGCTTGCGACTGGGCCTGATCACACCGCTCAGCAATAATTTCTGCGATGATTGCAACCGGTTGCGCCTGACCACCGATGGCAAGATATTCATGTGCCTCGGCCACAACGCGCATGTCGACCTGCGGGCGGCGGTTCGCAAGGATGGCATCGCTGCCGTTGACCAATTGCTCCAACAGGCTCTAAAGCTCAAACCGCAGCGCCATGATTTCAATGCACAGCTTGATGGGTCCGCAGAGATATTGGAGCGTCACATGAACGTCACGGGCGGATGACCAAGAAGAAATGGGCACTGATCGTGTCGCCTACGCAGCCGGCGCAGGAAGCCGCCGAAAAGCTGAAATCCCTGATCGACTGGGTCCCGGTTGAAGAAGCCGACCAGGCCGTGGTTCTGGGCGGTGACGGCTTCATGCTGCAGACTCTGCACCAGATGCTCAATCGCCGGAAGATCATGCCGGTCTATGGCATGAATCTGGGCACCGTCGGCTTCCTGATGAACAACTGGCACATGGAAGACCTGCACGAGCGTCTGACCAAGGCCCGCGCCTTCAAGGTCAAACCCCTCAAAATGGAGGTCGAGACCATTTCCGGCGCCAGCTTTACCCTGCCCGCGATCAACGAAGTGTCGCTGCTGCGCGAAACCCGGCAGACGGCGAAGCTCGAGATCGAGATCAATGGCCGGATCATGATGGAAGAGCTGGTTTGTGACGGCGTGCTGATTGCAACGCCGGCTGGCTCCACCGCCTATAATCTTTCCGCCAACGGCCCGATTCTTCCACTGACCTGCAATCTCCTCGCGCTGACCCCGATCAGCCCGTTCCGACCGAGGCGTTGGAAAGGAGCGATTTTACCGGACAAGATGGAGATCACCATCCGCGTGCTAAATCCCGAAAAACGGCCGGTTAGTGCGGTTGGCGACCAACAGGAAGTCCGCGATGTCAGCTGCGTCAAGGTCGCAATCGACCGCAGCCAGTCGCTGACCATGCTGTTCGATCCGGAACATGCACTCGACGATCGCATCGCCATGGAACAATTTGTCGTTTGATGGCTTGCGGGACGCAAATGACATTGTTATAGGCGCGCTTCACCAACAACGGCTCGGTCCATTATCGAGCTTGTTCC
>JBALUX010000088.1:0-11957 GCA_036963725.1 Parasphingorhabdus sp.
TAAGTTAATCGCGTAGTGAAATTTTAAAAAAGGAAACAGCAATGAAAATCCTGGTGCCCGTAAAACGGGTCATAGATTATAACGTAAAACCGCGGGTCAAGTCCGACGGCAGCGGTGTCGATCTGGCCAATGTCAAAATGTCGATGAACCCGTTCGACGAAATCTCCGTCGAAGAAGCCATCCGCCTGAAAGAGGCCGGCAAGGCAGAAGAAATCGTCGCCGTTTCGGTTGGCCCGCAAAAGGCGCAGGAAACATTGCGTACCGCGCTCGCCATGGGTGCGGACCGGGCAATTCTGGTCGTGACCGACGAAGAAGTCGAGCCATTGGCCGTAGCCAAGATCCTCGCCAAGATCGTCGAAGAAGAAGCACCAAAGCTGGTTATCACCGGCAAGCAGGCGATCGACGACGATTCGAACCAGACCGGCCAGATGCTCGCAGCCCTGCTCGGCTGGGGTCAGGGTACCTTTGCCAACACTGTCGAACTCGACAGCGACAGCATTACCGTCAAACGCGAAATCGATGGCGGCCTGCAGACGGTCAAGCTGAACCTGCCCGCCGTGGTCACCACCGACCTGCGACTCAACGAACCGCGTTATGCGTCGCTGCCGAACATCATGAAGGCAAAGAAAAAGCCGATGGATGAGAAAACGCCCGCCGATTACGGCGTCGACATCAGCCCGCGTCTCACCACCATCACGGTTACCGAACCTCCGGTTCGCCAGGCTGGTGAAAAGGTCGAAGACGTCGACGCGCTGGTCGCAAAGCTCAAAGCTGTGGGAGCCATTTAACCGTTTGAGCCCAATCACCCCCGTTCATCCTGAGCTTGTCGAAGGATGGTGGGACAAGGTGCTTCGACAGGCTCAGCACGAACGGAATGGAACAAGGATTTAAGGAGTTACAAAATGAAAACTCTCGTACTCGTAGAACATGACAACACCACCATGAAAGACGCGACGCTGGCTGTAGTCACCGCCGCGTCGCAACTGGGCGAAGTTCATGCTCTGGTCATCGGCTCCGGCTGTGCCAGCGTTGCCGAACAGGTTGCCAAGGTCGCCGGCATTGCCACCGTCCATGTCGCCGACGACGCCTCGCTGGAACATCAGCTTGCGGAAAATGCTGCACCGCTGATCGCCAGCCTGATGGAAACGCATGACGCGTTCCTCGCGCCAGCCACCACCACCGGCAAGAATATCGCCCCGCGCGTCGCAGCTTTGCTCGACGTCATGCAGATCAGCGACATTCTCTCGGTCGAAAGCGAAGACACGTTCACCCGGCCAATCTACGCCGGCAACGCGATTGCTACGGTCAAATCCTCGGACGCCAAGAAAGTCATCACCGTTCGCGGTACGGCGTTCGACAAAGCGGCAACCGAAGGCGGCTCCGGCACCATCGAAGCCGTTGGCGGCGCCAGCGACGCTGGCCTGTCCAGCTTCGTCAGCGAAGAAATCGCCAAGTCCGAACGCCCCGAACTGACCAGCGCAAAAATCATCGTTTCCGGTGGTCGCGCTCTGGGTTCGTCCGAGAAGTTCGAAGAAGTGATCACGCCACTGGCAGACAAGCTCGGTGCCGGCATCGGTGCCTCGCGCGCTGCGGTCGATGCGGGCTATGTTCCGAACGACTATCAGGTCGGCCAGACCGGCAAGATCGTCGCTCCGGAAGTCTATATCGCCATCGGCATCTCCGGCGCGATCCAGCATCTCGCCGGCATGAAGGACAGCAAGATCATCGTCGCGATCAACAAGGACGAAGACGCGCCGATTTTCCAGGTTGCGGATATTGGACTGGTTGCCGATCTGTTTGATGCGGTTCCGGAGTTGACTTCGAAGGTTTGAAGTTTCTCCCTTACGGGATCACAGAAGTACAAAATAACGGGGCGTGGAGAGAAATCTTCACGCCCTTTCTATTGGTTTGCCATCTTCGAGCTTGAAGCCGGAAAGTTGATCTCTATGCTGAAGGTCCGAAGAATTAGTGCAGGTTGTCTTATGTCGATATCGAGATTGCGAAAAAATAGCCCTCTTGACCTTAGAAAGCTCTCCGCTTTTCACGCCATCGCAGCCATTATTTTAGGCGCGGTGGTGACGCAGCCGGTCTATGCGAAAAAAGCGACGCTTGTTCTCAAGCCAAGTTCCAATTGGATTATAGAATATGAAGAGGACAGCTGCCGCCTGATCCGCACTTTTGGCGTTGATGACGAAAAAGTCGTGGCAATATTTAATCGGTACGGTCCAAACGAAGACTTTCGACTGACATTGGCTGGCGGGCCCTTGAGGGTCCGGAGTACTTCCAGTCGTACAACTCTGCAATTTGGTCCCGTCGAAGATATCCAAAAATTGACTTTCTCCAGAGGTAGTTTTGGAAAGGACATGCCAGCCCTGATATTTTCGGGAACAATTAGCCTGGCTCCCAAACCGCCCCAAACCGAGTTGCGAAAGTCAGACTATTCCGACACTGAGGAAACTGCCAATTTCCGCGAAATAAGCGCCGAGAGAAAAGCTGCCACCACCTATCTCTCTGTTGACGGATCATTACGCAGGCCGATCCAATTGGCACTGGGGCCGATGGACAAGCCATTGGGTGCGCTTTCCACCTGCGTTGACGAGCTGATGACTCATTGGGGTATAGACGTTGAAAAACATAAGAAGCTGTCGCGAAGCGTTGTTCCCGACGGCAATCCCGGAAACTGGATCAATGCGAATGACTATCCAATGAACATGTTACTCCAGCGACAACCCGCACTGGTGCAATTTCGGCTAAGCGTCGATGAAACGGGCGCCATGACCGAATGCCACATCCAAAAAACAACACGCCCAAAGGAATTTGACGATGCTGTTTGCGAATCTCTGGCGAGACGAGCAAAATTCTTACCCGCTCTTGATGAAAACGGAAAAACGATAAAATCATTCTATCGTAATGCGGTTCGCTTCCAGATCCCCTGACAGAGCCGGGAATGGAATTGCTCATGACCGTTTAAGCTGGAAAAATCGGTGGCATCAGACATTCAAGAAGTGAACTTGTCATGCCTCCAAGCCTTTTCACTTTAACTTAAACCGTAAAACTCTCCCCACACCCACACGCCCCCTTGGTATTGGGATTTTGAAACAAGAACCCGGCGGTGAAATCATCCACCACCCAGTCCATCGTGCTGCTGATCAGTTCGACCGCATATGGGCAACGCCGCCGAGCTATTTTACTTTGACGGCGGATCGGGGCTTTGACCATTGGCCAACTTGATAAACGGGTTGGAAGATGGCTTCACCGCGGCGGTCCTTTTCTACCAGCCGGACGCCAAATGGGCGCGCGGAAGGCATTTGCGGCCGAGGAAGTTTTACCTTGGCACCTGCCAACGAACAGAAGACACCCAAGGTGCTGCCGTGGGCTTATCATTTTGGTCTAGAGCAGGATCAAATCGAGCGCGTGCGCTAGCCTTTGTGCATGTCGTTCGGTCCAGTTGAGAATGACCACTCGACACCAATATCGTGCAATTTGTGACACGACCGTCTGCATCAACATCCAGTTTAAACTGAGTCAGCCCCTCCAATTCTAGTTTGAAAGCAGCCTGAGGATAATCCGAAATCATAACCCACCGACCATAATTGCCTTTTGGCTGAGGCAGGTGCTTCAATTTTGAAAGTAAGTCAAAGTCCATCCCAAATTTTTTGAACAAGTCGAGTCGGCATGTTTTGAACGCTTTGGCGGGTTCCGATAAGTCCCCGATTTGAAGGTTGAGGTTCGCCATTTCTTTGACCTCAATTCTTAAAGCGCTGTCCTCCAGGCCATTTGTGAGGATGTCCGGGTTTACGCCGAATATTCGCCAAACTGATTTCCCCTTTTCCATATCAGGGAGAATTGATGCATAAATTTTCGACTTTTCCGCGCTATTGCCGAACGAATATTCTCCTGTCCTATTCACCCTTATGGTGCTGAAGCGGGGTGTAATTAGCACAATTTCCAGAACACCGAATTTCGGATCTTGAATTATGGTAAGGAGAATCTGGCCTTCGTTTTCGCCAAAATGGCGGCGTAACTCACATGAGGAAGCGGTATAATTTAGGCTCCAGGGAGAAGTCGCTTCTAAAGGCAACTCTGATTCAGGCGTTGCGTTTGCAGCCGCAGCCCAAGCTAGCAATAAGGGGATGAAGGACAAGATCTGTTTCATCCTGCCATCATAACAAGAAAAACAGCGTTTTCACCATGGGTTTTCATTCTCATCATCCTGAACTGGTTTACCTTCGGCGGCCTTCGGCTCAGGATCTTTTTTGCGGTCCGCGCCTACCTCCCGCTCGATGCTGAAACAAGTTCAGTATGACGAGCGAAGGATTATTCTTTGCGCCTTCGTGTCTTCAGGCGAAAAAGCAAACCTTTCCTTTTCAAACGAATGGAAGGGGCAGTTTATGAGGAGACTGGCTCAGTGCCGGTCTCCGGATTTGTGGGTGAGAATAGGCACCACATCAAACAGATCGGCAACCAGTCCGATATCCGCAATCTGGAAAATCGGGACGTCTACGTCCTTGTTGATGCAGAGCACCGATCCGCCGTCGACCTAAAAAGGCGCGGCAACGCAACGCAACGCATATATGGTTGATATCAATAGAATGAGAGCGGCGATATAGTATCATCCGCAACCACTCACCTCTCCCACACCCCGTCTCACCGCTAAAACCACTCCCTCCCCTTGCGCCCGCAAAAAGCGCGCCCTAACGGCCCGCCTCCCCGATCGACGGACAGGGCAGACGTCAACGGTCAGGGTTTCATGAAGCCCGCCCGCACGGGCTATCTCTGATAGTTCCATGTACGGATGCTGCTTTGTCTTTGGTTGGTTGCATGAGTAGCTCAACGGGAGAGCACTGGCCGGATAGGTCAGGGGAACGAGTTCGACTCTCGTCTCAACGCACCACTGGATAGCTCAGATGGGTAGAGCACAAGATTGTTAATCTTGAGGTCGCAGGTTCAACTCCTGCTCCACAACGGTCCCTCTAAAGGATCGCAGCACTCCAAATGCTGTCCAAAATACCGGGTTCGGGGACCGGCATGTAAACGGCGCGGCGCCCGCGGCGGTGGGCGGATATCTTCGGATGTCCGACCGCCAAAGGCAAAGCACCTGCCACCATGGCAATCGGTTCGGTCTGTCAAAATGGCTGCGCTGGCCCAGCGTCGAGCGGTCTGGTTTTCGAACCGGCCCGGTCCGCGCTGATGCCCGCAACGCCCGCTCTGGCTGACCCGCTGTGCGCCATGCCACCGGTCCCTGAATCTTTTTGATCGGGTACAGTCCTGCGCCAATTCCGGCGTTGGCAACAAGAAGGAGATTGGCGTGAGCTGATATTTGCGTGAGTATTATGTTGTATTTGATTGACAAGCTGATGGGCCGGAAGCGGTTGACCATCAACGAAAACGAACGGGCAATCTGGCTCTACAAGGGCGAGGTACGCGGTATATTGGGTGCGGGCGAGCATGTTCTGCCAAACTGGCGGAAGCAATTGCGGGTCGAGCGCATGGCGCTGAACAGCGCGGCATTTGTCTCGGTCTATGAAAAGGCGCTGTTTGAAAAAGCGCCGGACCAGGCGAACGCGCATCTGACCCGGTACCGGACCGGAACCGGCGAAATTGCTGTCATCATTTGCGACGGACAGATTCATTCTGTCCTCTCACCGGATAGCAAGCTCACCGTCTGGAGCGATGCCGGTCCCTGGGCTGCAGAGATCGTGCAACTGGAAGAAAATCCGGTTGTCGCTCCTGCCTTGCTCAGCCGGCTGATGAAGGCGGGAAAGGCAAGTCTGATCGACCAGGTCCGGATTGTCGAGATCGACAAGGGCCAGATCGGCCTGCTCACCGTCGATGGTCGGATGGCCGGTGAATTGACGCCGGGTGTCACGGGCTACTGGATGGTTGGTCAGAAGGTCGCCGTGAAGATCGTTGATCTGACGCGGCAGCCGCTTGACGTGACCGGCCAGGAGCTGTTGACCAAGGACCGGGTAACGCTGCGGATCAACGTTTCTGCCGAATATCGGGTCATCGATCCGGTCAAGGCGGTGACCGAGGTCAAGGACTTTGCCGACTCGCTCTACCGGGCGCTGCAATATGCGTTTCGGAAAACGCTGGGCGCGATGACGCTCGACCAGATCCTGGAAAAGCAGGTGACCGTCGACGACACGGCGGCCACAAAAGTGCGGTCCGACATGGCGGCCATTGGTCTGGAAGTCACCGATATCACGCTCAAGGATGTAATCCTGCCGGGCGAGATGCGGGAGATTCTGAACCAGGTGGTTTCGGCCCAGAAGGCGGCAGAAGCCAACGTCATCAAGCGGCGGGAAGAAACGAACGCAACGCGGTCGCTTCTGAACACTGCGAAGGTGATGGCCGACAATCCGGTCATGCTGCGGCTGAAAGAGCTTGAGGCTCTGGAAAGCATCGCTGGCAAGGTCGACAAGCTCACCGTGACCAACGGTACCGCCGGTTTGATGAACGATCTCGTCAAACTGTCCGGTGACTAGCTTGCCGCTTCAGTAACGGCCACAATTACGGGGGCGCGGGGAGAAATTTCCGCGCCCTTTTTCTATACCGTAAAGGATTCCCCGCACCCGCAAGCGCCCTTGGCGTTCGGGTTCTCGAACACAAAGCCAGCGGTGAAATCATCTTCCACCCAGTCCATCGTGCTGCCGATCAGGTAGAGCACCGATCCGCCGTCGACGTAGAATAGCCCGCCGGGAGTCACGATCTTCTCGTCGAACGGGACTTCCTCGGTGATATAATCGACCGAATAGGCAAGGCCCGAACAGCCGCGGCGCGGGGTGGAGAGTTTCACACCGATCGCGTCGTCGGGCGCCTTGGCCATCAGGTCGGCGATACGCTGCTCCGCCGCCGGCGTCAGATTGATCGCGGCGGGTATTTCGCGGGTTTTGGTTTTCGTGTCGGTCATTTCATTCTCCTTCTCCCCTCCCGTTTACGGGAGGGGTCGGGGGTGGGATTGTGGATGGCCCGAAAGCTCACTGTAGCCCCACCCAGTTTGGCAGCAGCCTCGTCCCCCGGACGAGGCCAAGAGCCGCCGAACTCCCCTCCCGCAAGCGGGAGGGGAATTGATCACAACATCCCCAGCTCAAGCTTCGCTTCGTCGCTCATCTTCTGCGGGTCCCATGGCGGGTCCCAGACGAGATTGACTTCGGCGTGGCCGACGCCGGGCACGCTGCCGACCTGCAGTTCGATCTCGCCGGGCATGGATTCGGCGACCGGGCAATGCGGCGTGGTCAGCGTCATCGTCACGATCGCGTGATTGTCCGGCGTAATCTCGACGCCATAGATCAGGCCGAGATCATAGATGTTCACCGGGATTTCCGGGTCAAAGATGGATTTCAGCGTATCGATCACCGCTTCGTAGAGATCGCCACCGGCTTCTCCGGCCGGTGCCTCGGTCGGTTTCTGCGCCAGAAAGCCTTCGAGATAATCCTTCTTGCGACTGAGCTTCGCCGCATCGCTTTCCGCTTCGAAAGGCGAAGGCGCCATGACGGGTGCCGGTTTTTCCGCGCGAGTATCCACAGCGTCCTCGACCTTCGCCAGTTTCGGCTTTTCCACCGACTCGACTTCTTCGACCAATATTTTGCGTTCTTCGTTCATATCGTCACCTTACCCGAAAATCTTTCTGACCCGATTGATGCCGTCCACCAGCGCGGCGACATCCTTGTCATCACTGTAAATCCCGAAACTCGCCCGCGCCGTCGCCGCCACGCCGAGATAGTCCATCAGCGGCTGCGCACAATGATGGCCGGCGCGGATCGCAACCCCGCCTTCATCCAATATAGTGGCGACATCATGCGGATGCACGTCGCCGACCGCAAAACTTAATATGCCCATGCTCTTGTCCGGGCCAAAGACCCGCACCGAATTGATCCCGGATAGGGCTTCGCGCGCCTTGGCCAGAGTCGCATTTTCATGATCCGAAATCACATCGAGACCAATGCCCTCGACATATTGGATCGCGGCATCCAGTCCGACCACGCCGGCGATATGCGGCGTTCCCGCTTCAAAGCGGCCCGGTGGCGGCGCATAGGTCGTGCCGTCGAAAGACACGCGATCAATCATCGACCCGCCCCCCTTCCAGGGGGGCATGGCTTCGAGCGTTTCATAGGGCGCCCATAGAGCCCCTATGCCGGTCGGCCCGTAAATCTTGTGACCGGAGAATACATAGAAATCGCAACCGAGATCCTGCACATTGACGGGCAGACGCGGCGCGGCCTGACAGCCATCGAGCAACAGCTTCGCGCCAACCTTGTGCGCGATTGCCGCCGCGCGTTTGGCGTCGAGCAAGGACCCGAGCACATTGGAAACATGCGCCAGCGCGACCAGCTTGTGCTGTTCGGTCAGATGCTCTTCGATCCAGTCGAGATCAATCTGGCCGTCATCGGTCAGCGGCGCGACGTCAATATGCGCGCCGACCCGCTCGGCCAGCATCTGCCAAGGCACGATATTCGAGTGATGCTCCAGTTGCGACAGCATGATGCGGTCGCCCTTGGCGATAAATTTGTTACCCCAGCTTTCGGCGACCAGATTGATACTGTCGGTCGCGCCGCTGGTGAAGACGATCTCATTCTCGGACGCGGCGTTCAGGAAACCAGCGACCCGCTTGCGCGCGGCTTCAAAAGCGAGTGTCATGTGCGCCGAGCGCTCGTAGACGCCGCGGTGCACGGTCGCATAATCCGGACCATAAGCGCGGGCGATGGCGTCGAGTACCGGCTTGGCCTTCTGGGCTGTGGCTGCGGTGTCGAGATAATGCCAGTCGGCGGCTATGCCGGGGAAGTCGGCGCGGTGCGACGCAAGGCTCCGTTCGTCCTGAGCTTGTCGAAGGACAGCTTTCGAACGCACGGGTGCTTCGACAGGCTCAGCACGAACGGGAACCGGGTTGCCAGCATCGCTCACGACAAGGCCTCCAACACCTCAAGCGCCTTGCCCTCGATCACGTCCCGCATCGCATCATCATCAACCGACACGAACGCATCGGCGATAAACGCCTGCAGCATCAATTTCTGCGCTGTCACCGGATCAATCCCGCGCGAGGCCATGTAGAACAAAGCCTGCTTGTCGAGTTCACCGACCGTCGCGCCATGGGCGCATTTCACGTCATCGGCGAAAATCTCGAGCTCGGGCTTGGCATTGGCGGTCGCCGTGCGGTCGAGCAGCATCGCCTTGACCGACTGGGCCGCATCGGTTTTCTGTGCGTGCCGGGCAACATTGATCTTGCCAAGGAAACTGCCAGTCGCCTTGCCTGCCAGGACCGAGCGCACCACCTGATTGGAGGTCGCATTCGGTTCGGCGTGAATAGTCTCGGTGACGATTTCCAGCGTCTGCGAACCATTACCTAATATCGCGCCGCCGAGTTCAAAATGGGAACCGTTGCCGAGCGTTGCCTTGACCTGAATCCGGCCATAGTCGGCATTATGCGCGAGCAGATGCAGCTTGAACGTGGCATTGTCGCCGATGGTGACATCAAGATCGACTATACCAACGCCGTCAACAACCGGCAGTTCGGCAATCTGGCGCGAGACGGTTTCACCCGCCGGTACATTGATTTTCTCGGGACCATCGAGCTTCGCCCAAACGGTTTCAAGCGCTTTGAGGTCAGCATAACGCCAGCTCTCGTCACGACGCGTAGGAAGCGGAGCGTTCATATCATTTTCCTCCCTGTGCCGAAGGCATGGGGAGGGGGACCATGCGAAGCATGGTGGAGGGGTAATGCGCGAACCGCCCCTCCGTCACGCCTGCGGCGTGCCACCTCCCCATGTCCTGCGGACACCGGGAGGAAAGATGTTTCAGACAACATCATGCCGCCTCCGCGATCGCTTCATAGCCTTCATTCTCGAGCTGCAACGCCAGTTCCGGCCCGCCAGTTTTGACGATCCGCCCATTCGCCAGAACATGGACAAAATCCGGTTTCACTTCATCGAGCAGGCGTTGATAATGGGTGATCAGCAACACCGCCTTGTCCGGCTTGCG
Source organism: Parasphingorhabdus sp. (assembly GCA_036963725.1). Taxonomy (GTDB): domain Bacteria; phylum Pseudomonadota; class Alphaproteobacteria; order Sphingomonadales; family Sphingomonadaceae; genus Parasphingorhabdus. Next base: position 9,979 of record JBALUX010000088.1, read on the forward strand.
CATGATTGCGTTGATACCCGAACCCACGGTGCGCAGCGCGTCGATGTCGAGGCCGCTGTCGGTCTCGTCGAGGATCGCCAGCTGGGGATCGAGAATGCCCATCTGGACCATCTCGTTGCGCTTCTTCTCGCCGCCGGAAAAGCCGACATTGACCGCCCGTTTGAGCATATCCATGTCCATCTTCAGCAGCGCCGCCTTTTCCTTGGCAAGCTTGATAAACTCCGCGCCGTTGAGCGCCTCTTCGCCGCGCGCCAGCCGCTGCGCATTCAGGCTCTCGCGCAGAAATTGCAGGTTGGACACGCCGGGAATTTCGACCGGATATTGAAAGCCGAGAAAGATGCCCGCCGCGGCCCGCTCATGCGGGTCGAGTGCAAGCAGATCCACCGTTCGCCCTGAGCTTGTCGAAGGGTCCGAGGCAAGCGCTTCACCACCCTGTGCTTCGACAGGCTCAGCACGAACGGCAGTGGTAAAGGTCACCGACCCTGCGGTCACTTCATAACCGGGCCGTCCGCCCAGCGCATAAGCCAGCGTCGACTTGCCCGCACCATTGGGGCCCATGATCGCATGGATTTCACCCGCGTTGATGGTGAGCGAAAGCCCCTTGAGGATTTCTGTGTCGCCAACGGTGGCGTGGAGGTTTTCAATTTTTAGCATTTTTGTCCAACTCAATTATGTTTAAGATGTGATGATTATGGGCTGGTTCTTCAAATATGGAGGACACCCATCTGGACATTATTTTCAGCTCCAACTCGGAAACTTCTTGCTCCGCCTTTAGATGAATTTCTTCGTGGGAGCGCTCCGTCCAGATTTTCCTGTATTTCTCTATTCTGAATTGAAGTTCCTTCGTTCGTTCTTCCGAACACGCTTCAACGGCAGCAGCCAAGGAAACTATGACAGGAGCATTATGATCAAGATGATCAATATCAACGATACGCAAACAGCTCTGGTATCCCTCGGGTGCATTTTCCGGCAGCGAAGGGTTAGCAAGAAATAGTAGAAAGCTGATCATTCCAAACTTCCTCCGAATGACATTGCCTTAAGCCCCTCCCCTTCAGGGGAGGGGTTGGGGTGGGGGATGTCATCTGAGCGCAACGCCTGTGATAAAAATACCAGCGCTCCGTCGATATTGGTCATCACGTCCCGATTGGTGACATGAAGCACATGATAACCACGACGCTCCAACGCAGCATCACGACGGGCATCTTTCGCCGGATCATCATGCGTATCACCATCCACTTCGACGATCAGCTTCCTGCTTGGGCAAAAGAAATCGGCAATGGAATAACCAATCACGGATTGTCTGCGGAACTTGCATCCATCTAGTTGAGAGTTGGACAGGTTTCTCCACAATCTTTTCTCAGGTTCGGTAGGATTCTTGCGCATTTCCTTGGCGCGTTCATGAAGCTCGGCCAATTGCGCAACCGACAGGCCCCACCCCAAACCCCTCCCCTGAAGGGGAGGGGCTTCCTTGCGCCATCCTTTGTCGATGGAAGGACTCACCCCACGCTCCCCTCAAGACTAATCGCCAGCAATTTCTGCGCTTCGACCGCGAATTCCATCGGCAGTTCCTTGAGCACTTCCTTGGCAAAGCCGTTGACGATCAGGCTCACCGCTGCCTCTTCGTCGAGCCCGCGTTGCTGGGCGTAGAACATCTGGTCGTCGCTGATCTTGCTGGTCGTCGCTTCATGCTCGATCGTCGCGGTCGGATTCTTGACCTCGATATAGGGCACGGTATGCGCGCCGCTCTGATCGCCGAGCAGCAGGCTGTCGCACTGGGTGAAATTGCGGACATTTTCCGCATTGGGACCAACCCGCACCAGACCGCGATAGGTATTGTCGCTGTGACCGGCGCTTATGCCTTTGGAGATGATCGTCGAGCGGGTGTTCTTGCCATTGTGGATCATCTTGGTGCCGGTATCAGCCTGCTGATAATTATTGGTCAGCGCGACCGAGTAAAATTCGCCAACGCTGCCTTCGCC
>JBALUX010000089.1:0-11935 GCA_036963725.1 Parasphingorhabdus sp.
GGCTTTGAAATCAGCGTGCCGGCCGAACATGCAGTGACTCTGGCCGCCGCTCTGACAGAGCTGGATGAAGTCCGCCCGATCGGATTGGGTGCACGCGACAGCCTCCGCCTGGAGGCAGGCCTTCCGCTTTACGGTCATGACATGGATGCGCACATATTGCCGGTCGAAGCCAATCTGAATTTCGCTCTGTCCAAGGTGCGCCGCGAAGAAGGCAATTTTGCCGGAGCCGAGCGCGTGCTCGCGCAATATCCGGACAAGGCCGCGAAAAAACGTGTTGGCCTGTTTGTCGATGGCCGCCAGCCCGTCCGGGAAGGTGCAATGGTCGTTGACGCGGCTGGGACGACTATCGGCAATGTAACCAGCGGCGGTTTCTCGCCGACGCTCCAGCGCCCGATCGCCATGGCTTATGTTCCGATGGACCTGTCGCCAACCGGCACCGCCATCACCGTCGAACAGCGCGGCAAGAAAATTGCTTGCACCGTCGCCGATATGCCTTTTGTACCGCATAACTATCACCGCAAACCCAAGCCATAGATTGACAGGAAGAGGAAACGACAATGAGCCGATATTTTACCGATGAACATGAATGGGTCGATGTCGAAGGCGACACGGCAACCGTCGGGATTACCGACTATGCGCAGGAACAGCTGGGCGACATCGTGTTTGTCGAAACACCCGAAGTCGGCGCCCAATTGGGCCAGGGCGACGATGCTGCGGTGGTGGAATCGGTCAAGGCCGCGTCCGACGTCTATGCGGCGGTTTCCGGCGAAGTGGTCGAAGTGAACGAGATGCTGGAAGAAGAACCGGCACTGGTCAATTCCTCGGCAGAGGAAGACGGCTGGTTTTTCCGCCTGACCCTGTCGGACAAGAGTGAACTCGACGATCTGATGGACGAGAAGGCCTATCGCGCCTTTGTCGACGAACTGTAGGATTAAACGGCCACTCCCCTTCAGGGGAGGGATTGGGGTGGGGCCTGTCCTCACTCGCAAATCTGGATGCTGGCATTGAGCCAGCCTCCTCATAACCCAGCCCTTTCCCCTCCCTTGAAAGGGAGGGGCGATTGGAAGGAAGAATATAATGCGTTATCTCCCGCTGACCCCCGACGACCGGCAATCGATGCTGGCGACCATCGGCGCGCAATCGGTTGACGATCTGTTTGTCGATGTGCCCGAGGAAGCCCGGCTGAACGGGCCGATCCACGGCCTGCCGATGCACGCGGGCGAGATGGCGGTGGAAGCGCATATGAAGGCGCTCGCGAAAAAGAACCACGCCGCTGGTGATATGCCGTTCTTCCTCGGAGCGGGGGCTTATCGCCACCATGTTCCGGCCAGCGTCGACCATATCATCCAGCGCGGCGAATTTCTGACCGCCTACACGCCTTATCAGCCGGAAATCGCGCAGGGCACGCTGCAGACCCTGTTTGAGTTCCAGACCCAGGTCGCTCGCCTGTTCGGTGTCGATGTCGCCAATGCGTCAATGTATGACGGCTCGACCGCTTGCTGGGAAGCGATCACCATGGCCCGCCGTATCACCAAGCGCGGCAAGGCGATCCTGTCGTCAGGCCTCCACCCTCATTATGTTTCGGTCGCCAAAACGATGGCCCGCTTCACCAAGGACAATTTGTCCTATCAGGCGCCGACTCTCGATGCTGCGACCGACGGTCAGAATATGCTCGACCAGATCGACGACGAGACCAGCTGTGTGGTTGTGCAATATCCCGATATATTGGGCCGCATTGGCGACCTCTCCGCCATCGCGGAAAAAGCGCACCAGCATAAGGCTTTGCTGATTGCCGTCGTCACCGAGCCCGTCGCTCTCGGCGCGATCAAATCGCCGGGCGAAATGGATGCGGATATTGTCGTCGGCGAAGGCCAGTCGATCGGTGTCGGCCTGCAATTTGGCGGGCCCTATGTCGGCCTGTTCGGCTGCAAGCAGAAATATGTCCGGCAGATGCCCGGGCGGCTGTGCGGCGAGACCGTCGATGCCGAAGGCAAGCGCGGTTTCGTGCTGACGCTGTCCACCCGCGAACAGCATATCCGCCGCGAGAAAGCGACGTCCAATATCTGCACCAACAGCGGCCTGTGCGCGCTGGCTTTCTCGGCGCACATGACTTTGCTCGGCGAGAAGGGGCTGCGCGAACTGGCGATGCTCAATCATAAAAAGGCGGTACAGGCAGCGGACCGGCTGTCGCAGCTCGACGGCGTGAAGCTGTTGAATGACAGTTTTTTCAACGAGTTTACGCTGGTTCTTGATGCCGATTCTCGGCCGTTGGTGCGAAAGCTTGCCGACCAGAGAATATTGGCCGGCGTGTCTCTCGGACGCCTTTATCCGGAGGTCACGCCACTCGCGCACGGTTTGCTTGTCGCGGTGACCGAAACATCCACCGAGGAAGAGCTCGAGCAATTCGCGACCGCTCTGGAAGGAGCCCTGTCATGAGCATGCTCTCCGAAGGACGCCCGACCAGACAGGAAGAAAATTTGCAGATGACCGACGATGGCTCCATCACCACCCACACCGGCAATCGCGCCCTGATGGTCGACGAACCGTTGATTTTCGAAATCGGTTCGTCCGATCGTAGCGGCGTCGATCTGCCCGAGGCACCGCAAGTCGAAAGCCGTCTCGGCGGCCTCGAACGCGAAGCACCAATCGCTATTCCCGGCTTGTCCGAAGGCGAGATGGTGCGTCACTATACCCGCCTCAGCCGCCAGAATTATGCCATCGACGTCGGCCTGTTCCCGCTTGGCAGCTGCACGATGAAGCATAACCCGCGGCTCAACGAGAAAATGGCGCGGCTCAAGGGCTTTGCCGATATCCACCCGCTGCAGCCGGTCGATACGGTGCAGGGAGCGTTGGAACTGATCCACGAACTGGCAGAGTGGCTCAAGGCCCTGACCGGCATGCCTGCGGTTGCAATGTCACCAAAAGCAGGTGCGCATGGCGAGCTGTGCGGCATATTGGCAATCCGTTCGGCGCTCGAAGCCCGCGGCGACGCCCGCGAAGTCATCTTGGTGCCGGAAAGTGCCCATGGCACCAATCCAGCGACTGCCGCCTTCGCCGGCTATAAGGTCGAGGATATTCCCGCCAACAAAGATGGCCGGGTCGATCTTGAAGCGCTCAAGGCGCGGCTTGGTCCCGATGTTGCGGGCGTGATGATCACCAACCCGAATACCTGCGGTCTGTTCGAGCCGGATATGAAAAAGATTTCCGACGCCGTGCATGCTGCTGGCGCACTGGTCTATTGCGACGGCGCCAATTTCAACGCCATCGTCGGCCGCGTGCGGCCTGGCGACCTCGGCGTGGATGCGATGCACATCAATCTGCACAAGACCTTCTCAACGCCCCATGGTGGCGGCGGTCCCGGTTCCGGTCCGGTGGTCTTTTCCGAAGCGCTGGCGCCATTCGCGCCGCTACCGATTGTCGAGAAAATGGACAATGGCCATTTCCGGCTGGTCGAAGAAGAAACCGCCGAAGACCATCACAGCAACAGCTTTGGCCGGATGGTCGCTTTCCACGGCCAGATGGGGATGTTCACCCGTGCGCTGGCCTATATGCTCAGTCACGGTGCGGATGGCCTTAAACAGGTGTCGGAAGACGCCGTGCTCAACGCCAATTACATCCTCCGCAGTCTCGAGGGCGTGCTTGATGCGCCGTTTGCGAAGAGCGGGCCGTGCATGCACGAGGCTCTATTTTCGGACAAAGGCTTTGCCAATGATCTTTCGACGTTGGATCTTGCCAAGGGCATGATCGACGAAGGCTATCATCCGATGACCATGTATTTCCCGCTAGTGGTGCATGGCGCGATGCTGGTTGAGCCGACCGAGACCGAGAGCAAGGCGGCAATTGACCAGTTTATCGGAGCGTTCCGTTCTGTGGCTGAACGGGCCAAAGCGGGTGACGAATTGTTGAAATCCGCGCCCTACTTTGCCCCGCGCCGCCGCCTCGACGAAACCCAGGCGGCCCGCAAGCCGATATTGGTGTGGACCGAGGCTGAGGATTTTGCCGAAGCGGCTGAGTGATTGCGCTCCCTGATAGCACGCAATCACCTAAGCTTGATTATTTCACGCAATATTTGCCGGAGGTTTTCAATCCGCTCGAGCAGCTGCCGCTTCTGATTTCGGCATAGTCGCCTTTATCGCCGACGCAATAATTGGCGGACGATTTGAAGCCCGAGGGGCAGGAGCCGATTTTGGCAATGGCGACTGCGCCGGAGCTCGATTTGCACGAGCTTCCCGACGATTTGAACCCGGTCGGGCAACTGCCGTCCTTGGCAACGGTCGAGCCGCTCGACTGGGCGAAAGCCGCCGGAACGGCCAGACTGGAAATGATCAGTGATGATAAGGCGATTGCGTAACGCATATTGTGGTTCCTTCTGGAAATTTGACAGTCCTTAGCGGGTTCGAAACTATCGAGCTGGCGCGCTCAGATATTCGAAGGCGACCAGGCTCTTGCCGGTTCTCTTGTTATAATATTGGCAATAGAGCTTTTCCGTTTTCGCGCGGCTGTGCTCGTTAAGGCGAGCGAGAAAACTGATGCCATATTTGCCGCGCTTTTTCCGGTCGGCGGAATAAGCCGAGGCACGCGACGAATTGGTGCCGGTTGCGCAATCGCTGACACCCTGGTCATTGCCGCAATGCAATTTCATGTGGGAATCACCAAGATACTGATCGCTGTGCCAGGTCCAGTAATCGACCGTACCGGCGCCGGGATCATCAGACTTCACGCACTGCCAGACAAAGTCATTGCCCTTGTCCATCGCCTTGTATTTTTTCTCGTCGACTTCAAAATAGAGAACTTCCTGCGGCTGCAGTGACGGCGCGATGCAGGCCCCGCTGACTTTGCCCGGCTTGCGGTTGATGAAACCGGTGCGCTTCTCTTTGCTGAAGCCCTGCTGGAACGTGTAACTGCCGAGATTGCCGACGGTCACGTTGGAAAGGGCGATGCCCGCGCATTGGGTTTGCGATGTCAGGGTCGAAGATGGCGTGCCGAGCGCGACTGAGCCGCCGCTACCGGTTTTCCCGATGGCGCTTCTCTTTCCGCGTATCGCGCCGTCAATGGCCTTTTCGGCTTCGTCCACAGCCTCTCTTTCGGCTTCACGCTTCTTTTTCTTTGCTTCCTTTTTGATCGCCGATCCCAGGCCACCAAATTGAGCGTGAGCGGCACCGCTGCCGAGCATGGATACGGCGAACAAGGCCGCAACGGCCGGTTTAAACAGATTCATCATTGATCTCCCTTGTATTCACCGAGGCGAATAAGGGGGCATGGTTGGCTTTAGAATATACCATATGGTACATAATGGCTGATTATCGGCCACTCGACGATAGCGCGGGGCCGGCGCTGGCGGATAACGACCGGCACCGGTCTGCTCAACCCAATCGGATTTTGGCGGCTTCCTCGAAAATCCGGTGCGGCACTTGCTGGATCGCCAGACTCCCGACATCCTGCATCGGGCCGATCAGGTTGAAGCCGTAGCGGTCGCAGAATTTCTCGACCATGTCGGGGGGTGCGAGACGGTCTTCGACTCCGCTAATGACGGTGACGGGCACTTCCAGATCGTGACACCATTTCGACCAGTCACTCGCCGTCAGGATCGCCTGCTGGGCGGTCGATTCATAGCCGTCTTCAAAGGTGCGTTTCATCGAACGCTGCATCAGGTCAGCGACATCGGGCCGGTTGAGCGTTTTCATGTCGGCAGCGCTTTCGCCATAGATGCTGCGGAAATAGGCCATGCTCTTGCCGCGGCGGACCATGGTCGAGATGGCGGCAAAATATAGCCGCACGAAGGACGGCGCGATGCGAGCGAGCCGGAGTGGTGCGCGATAGCCCATGGCGAGGTGCGAGAAATCATTGTCATCACCGGCCGGCAATATCGCGCCAGCCATGACCAGTCCGCAGAAACGGTCCGGGTGCGACCGGATGGCAGCCATGCCATAAGGAGCAGCAACTCTCGCGGAAATGACCGAGCAGCTTTCTATCTCCAGCTGGTCCAGCAGATAGACCAGCCGCTCGACAAATTCGTCCACAACCGCGAGGCCGGTACTCGCCATCCTGCTGCCCGCGTAAAAGGGAAGCCAGGGGGCGATGACGCGCAAGCCTTGCTGCCCGGCAGCGTCCTGCTGGCGTGCGGTCAGATAGGCGCCATCAATGGTGGCGTGGAGATAGAGGACCGGCTTTCCGTCAGGATTACCATAGACTTCAAAAGGCAGATCGCTGCCATCGTGCAAAGTCAGCTTATGGCTTGAACGGGAGGAGGGCAGGATCGGGTCCTGCGATTCTGCGGTTGCAAAGGCACTGCTAAAACCCGCGTAAAGCGAGATTAGTTCGGTTTGCGAGCCGATTCCCAGCTTGCGAAGCAGCGCTTTGAGCTGGTTTCTCGCGGTCCCCAGTGCCCTTTTTCGCAACGAAGCAAATTCCATCACCGAAAGGCCGTTGACCAGATGCTCTGCAAGCTGCTCCTCGGTTGCCGTCAGTTCCAGCGACCGTGCGAAGGCACTGCCGATCACGTCGTTCCAGCGCAACCGCATGACCCGGAAGTCCAGCTCGGCGTGGCCTGCTCCGGACAACTGGGCGGCAAACAATACGCCTCGGTCATCGTCCCGGTCCGTGTAAAGTCGGACAATCGCGGGGCTGGTGCTCCGGTCTTTCAACAGCTTCTTGACCTGCGCATAAGCCTCGCCATCGACGCCGAACAGCCAGTCGGGGATAGACCTCCCTCCGTTCAACTCGTCGCTTTTGAAAATTTGCGCGTCGACATTCAGCACCGTCATTGATGTGCTTAGAGACAGGTCCGGTTGCGCGAGGATGCCGTTGGTTCCGTCGAGGTCTCGGGCATAAGTAGAAAAATCATCGCCGACGCTGGGGTCAATCTCGGTCAGCAGTTCGGTCACATTGGCAAAATGCGGCTGAAGATCGCCTTCATTCTCGGCGCCCGGCTTTTGCAGGAGCGTCAATAATTTCATCAACCGTTCCGGCTGGGCCGCGATGGCGTACGCGTCGCGGATCAGCGGATCGAGAGAATCATTCGGCATATCGGCAGCGTATAGAAGGTTGTAACTTACGGAAAGTATCTCGCGGCAATTTTTACCTATTTCCAAGTTGGTTAGGCAGGGGGTTGCACAGCAGTTCCGGCCCTATCGATACTGCCATAATTTCCATTTTGGTTGTGTCTTTGCTCCTTTTATCCAATGCGCTATCGGTCCATGCGACATGGGGTCGCAAGGCCATCACATCATTTGCAATGAGTCGATGCCGTACGTCTCAATCAGGGAGCACCAACTTTGATCCATCGTCTGACCAATCTTTTCGCCCTGTGGACAGTATTGGGGACAGCCTGGGCATGGTTTGTGCCCGAACATTTTCTCTGGGTCGTCGATGGCCGCTTTCGCCCGCTCGGCCAGCCTCTGGTCAGCGTCATGCTCGGACTGGTGATGCTCGGCATGGGCCTGACCCTGTCGTTCGATGATTTCAGGCGGATCACCAAAATCCCGCGCTGCGTAACTACCGGTGTGGTCCTGCAATTCACCGTGATGCCGCTGGCCGGGATTTTCCTCGCCACGATATTCGGGCTGGAGACCGGTCTTGCCGTCGGCCTGATCCTCGTCGCCTGCTGTCCCGGCGGCACCGCGTCCAATGTCGTCGCTTATCTCGCCAATGCCAATCTGGCGCTGTCGGTGACGATGACCATGGCCTCGACCCTGATCGCGGTCATCGCTACGCCGCTGCTGACAGGCCTGCTGGCCGGAAAATATGTCGAGATCGACCAGTGGAGCCTGTTCATCAACATGGTCTCGATCGTATTGCTGCCGGTGATCGCGGGCGTCCTGATCAACCGCTATCTGCCCAGGACGACGGAGAAGATTGCCGTGATCTCGCCGCTCGTATCGGTGATCGTCGTCGTGCTGATCATCGGCGGGATTATCGCCAACAGCAAAGCCCTGATCGAAGCGCATTTCGGGGTGTTGATGCTGGCAATCTTCCTGCTCCACGTCTTCGGCTTCGGTCTCGGCTATCTGATCACCAGAGCCATGGGCCTCGGCATCGCAGAGCGCCGGACGATCAGTATCGAAGTAGGCATGCAGAACAGTGGCTTGGGCTCCAGTCTTGCCTCGACGCCCACATTCGCTGCGCAATTCGCCACCCCGATGCAGGCGGCGCTCGCGCCAGTCCCCGCGGCCATCTCTGCTGTCTATCATGTGGTTATCGGCAGTTTTCTGGCCGCAATCTGGCGGCGGCAGCCGACCGGCGGCGCGGACTAGATCCAGCGGCGAACCTTGGCCTTATAGGCGAGATATTCGTCACCGAATTTTGCCGCCAGATAGTGCTCTTCCCGAGCGATCACCTGCGTCCGAATGACCAGAAGTGCCACCGGCAACAGGATCGCTGCCCAGCTGCTGCGGAACCACAAGGTCAGGCCGAGATAGAAGAGCGCCATGCCCAGATACATCGGATTGCGGGTATAGCCGTAGATGCCCGAACTGACGATCTGGTTGCTGTGCTTCCACGGCTCGAGATTATTGCCCAGTTTCCTGAAGCGGCTGGTTCCGGCGAGCATCACAAAGATACCGGACAGGAGAGCAACGCCTCCTGTGGCCATGATCCAGGGAGAAACCGGAATGAAGTCCGGGACCCGGCCGCTCAGACGGTCGAGCAACAGTCCGGTCAGCAGGAAACCGATATAGACCAGCGGCGGTGGAAATCTGACCTGCGCGCTGTCTTCTTCGGGGCGGAAAAATTTCATCATCAACCGGGATGATATCGCAAAACCGTCGGACAGGCAAACGCTCGGTCGTAGCGACTTTGCAATCGAAACTGCTGGCGCAAATATGGTGACGGAGAAATCTCGAGCCCTGTAATCTCGCCAATCCGCACCATAAGGCTGGCATTACCGCTTCATCGTCGGCAATAAGCGTGCAAATTCCTTCTGCCCATATCCTTTCGAAAGCATATATCATGAAAATCGACAGCAGCAGCGTAGCCTTCATCACAGGCGGAGCCGCGGGTATCGGGCTTGGTATCGCGCAAGCTTTTGCCAAGCGCGGCGCGAAGCTGATGCTCGCCGATATCGATCAGTCCACTCTCGACGCTGCTGCAGAAAAGCTGAGAGGCGAGGGCGCTGATGTGGCAACCGTGATCTGCGATGTCGCGGATGAAGCGCAAATGCGCGCGGCGGCGCAGGTGACCATCGACCGTTTTGGCAAAGTCCATATCGTCGTCAACAATGCCGGCGTCGCGCTGGGCGGTATGACCGGCGAGATTGATCTGAAAGACTGGCGCTGGATCGTCGATATCAATCTGATGGGCGTGGCGCACGGCGTGGAAATATTCACGCCGCTGATCAAGAGTCACGGCGAGGGCGGTCATATCATCAACACCGCATCGCTGGCCGGCCACATCGCCGGTCCGGGCATGGCGCCTTACCACGCGACAAAATTCGCGGTTGTCGGCTATTCCGAAGCCATGCAGCAGGAACTGGCTCCCGCCGATATCGGGGTCAGCGTACTTTGTCCGGCGTGGGTCAAAACCAATATTCACCGCAGCGGCTTTAACAAGCCGACCGGTGGCGGCGACGAGGCAGATCCGAAGTTCCAGGAAATGAGCAAGGTGATCGAGGGCGGTCTCGATCCTGCCGACATTGGCGAGTGGACGGCAACTTGCGTCGAGGACAATCGGCTATATATCTTCTCCCATCCCGAGTTCGCAGCGGGCATCGATATGCGCTATGCAGCGGTGAAGGCCGATTATGACGCAGTTCCGTTCGGCAAATGACGAGAAATAGCAGGTTATCGCAATGACTGACCCAAAACCGTGGACCATTGATGACGCTGGCTCGAATGAACAGCGCCACGCTCCGGCAACGCTCCGCAACCGCGATGCGATCGTCGAAGTCTTGCGCGATATCCTGCCCGATCAGGGTACTATATTGGAAATCGCCAGCGGCACCGGCGAACATGCCGTATATTTCGGCCGGACTTTTCCCGGCCTGACCTTCCAGCCCAGCGACCCCGATCCGGTATGTTGCGAGTCTATCGCCGCCTGGACGAAGCGCGAAGCGGTGCCAAACATCCTGCCGCCGAAACAGCTCGATGCGCAGGCCGCGCAATGGGACGTCGAGAATGTGGCGGCGATCCTCTGCATCAACATGGTTCATATCAGCCCCTGGGAATCGAGCATCGGCCTGTTTGACAAAGCCGGCAGGCTGCTCGACCCGGGCGCGCCTTTCTATCTCTACGGCCCCTATCTGCGCGAAGATGTCGAAACCGCACCCGGCAATCTCGCCTTCGAACGCAGCCTCAAGAGCCGCAATCTGCGCTGGGGCCTCCGCGATGTCGCCGACATGGACGCGCTGGCGATGCGCAACGGGTTCACCCGCGAAAGCCTGATCGAGATGCCGGCTAATAATATATCTTTGGTGTACAGGAGAGCAGACTAACCCCTCCTTTGAAAAGGAGGGGCTTATCGCCGTTCCCCTTGCCATGGCTTAATCGCCCGATTAACAGGGGCGCAAAGTAACAAGGAGCGGGCAAATGACAGAGACACGACGCTGCATGGGGTCTTCCATCGCCCATTGGGCTGCGCACACACCGGACAATATCGCAATTGACGATCCCGACGGTCTCGTCAGCTATGCCGAGCTCGACAAACGGGTTACCGCTTACGGGCAGTCCTTCACCGGCGCGGGCCTGTCCAAGGGCGACCGCATCTGCTGGCTGGGCAAGAATAGCGGTCTCTATTTCACCCTGTTTGCTGCCGCCAGCCGCGCCGGCATGGTCATCGCGCCGATCGGCTGGCGTCTTGCCGCTCCCGAAGTCGCCTATGTCCTGAAAGACACGCGGGCTCCGCTGCTGATCTGCGAACCGGAATTTGCCGAGATCGCGAAAAATGCGGCTAAGGAATCGCCCGATACAAAGACGATCCTCTGCACCAAGTCTGGCACCGACCTGCCGACTCTGGCCGATTTCGTCGCCGACACGACGCCCGGCGCATTGTCCGCCTGCGATCCGGCGGAAGGTGTTCTGCAACTCTATACGTCCGGCACCACCGGCAATCCCAAGGGCGCGGTGCTGACGAGTGACAATCTGTTCAAGCTGCGGCCGCTGGTCGAGGATCATCCCGATCATAAATGGATCGATCTGAAGCCGGGCGACAGCACGCTGGCGGTCATGCCTTGCGCGCATATTGCCGGGTCCGGTATCGGCCCAATCGCCTTTTACAATGGCGCGACGATGATGGTCATTCCCGAATTCCACCCCGACCATGTGCTCGATTGTATCGACAAGGGGCTGAATCAGTTTTTCCTCGTGCCGACCGCGCTGCAGATGCTGGTCAACTGGCCGCGCGCGAAAGATACGGATTTCTCTTGCGTCCGCTCGGTTACCTATGGCGCAGCGCCGATCCCGCTGGAATTGCTGCGCCAGTGTATCCAGACCATGCCGCAAGCTTTGTTCTGCCAGCAATATGGCATGACCGAGACCACCGGCACCGTCTGCATCCTGCCACCCGGCGACCATGATCCCGACGGCAATGAACGGATGCGCGGCATCGGCGTCCCGCTGCCCAGCGTCGAGATGAAGATCGTCGACGAAAAACGGCAGGAAGTCCCGCCCGGAACGATCGGAGAAATCGCCACACGATCCGGCCTCAACATGCTGCATTATTACGATAATCCGGAGAAGACCGCGGAGACGGTCGACGACGACGGCTGGCTCTACACCGGCGACGCGGCGGTGATGGACGAAGACGGCTATTTCTACATCAAGGACCGGGTCAAGGACATGATCATCTCGGGCGGCGAGAATGTCTATCCGGCGGAGGTCGAAAATGCGATCTTCGGCCACCCGCAAGTCAACGAAGTCGCGGTAATCGGCATTCCTGACGCCAAATGGGGCGAGGCGGTGAAAGCCGTGGTCTCACCCAAGCCGGACGCGGGCGAGGTCGACAC
>JBALUX010000090.1:0-11811 GCA_036963725.1 Parasphingorhabdus sp.
AAATAATCGGGCTCCTTGGCCAGTGCGGGAACCAAATCGCTACTTCAGCCCGAATTCGCCATTGTTCGAGGTGGCCAGAAGTTTTCAGGAGAGCATGTTATGAAACTAGCATTGAATCTGTCTGCGTGCGCAATCGCACTAGCAGCAATCGCCACGGCTCCCGTCTATGCACAGACACAATCAGATACGGCCGACCAAGCTAGCGGAAGCGATGAGGGCACTTACGATAACAATGTGATCGTGGTGACCGCACAGGGCCGGGCGCAGGCTTTGTCCGATGTTCCTATCGCCGTCTCGGCTATCGGCGCGGAACAATTGCAGCAGAGCGGAACCAGCGATATTCGCGAGCTCAATCAACTTGCGCCTTCATTGCTTGTGTCATCGACCGGCAACGAAGCCAACGGCTCTGCCCGTATCCGCGGTATCGGTACCGTGGGTGACAACCCCGGTCTCGAAAGCTCCGTGGCGGTGTTCATCGATGGTGTATATCGTTCGCGTAGCGGTAATGCGCTCAGCGAACTTGGTCCGATCGACCGGATCGAGGTTCTGCGTGGGCCGCAGGGAACATTGGGCGGACGGAATTCTTCTGCCGGCATGATCAGCATCACCACCGCAGCACCGGAATTCGTGTTTTCAGGACATGCTTCGGCGACTTATGGCAATTATGATCAGCTTCGCCTGGAAGGCGGCATCAATGGTCCGTTGAGCGATACGATCGCTGCGCGGATCGACGGCGTCTATCTGAAGCGCGACGGTTTCTATAACGACGTCGTAAACGGCACCGACGTCAATAACAAAGACCGCTATCTGGTGCGTGGCCAGCTGTTGTTTGAACCAAATGACGGTTTGAGCGTCCGCGTTATCGGTGACTATTCCAAGAAAGACGAGTCCTGCTGCGCAGCAACATTCGTCCAGCCTGAATTTGCACAGCAAGCACGGGTTGGCGCAGGACTTGATCCCTTTTCTCTTCCGGCACCGGGCGCGCCTGCGCTTACCAGTACCGATAACCCGATCATCCCTGTGCTTTTGGCCTTGGGTCAAAATGCGAACGCGCTTACTCAAAGCACGTTCAACCGGGATATCTATGTCACGCCCGGCCGGTCCTATGCCGGAGAAACAGAGGATTTCGGTGGTTCGATTGAAGTTAATGCCGAACTGGGCAACCTCAACCTGACGTCGATCACCGGATATCGTGAATATTCCAACTTCCAGGCGTCCGACACGGATTACACGCAGGTGGACATCCTTTATCGCGAACCCAATGAAAATGCCGGTGCCCGGGAATTTAAGACCTTCACCCAGGAACTGCGGCTGCAGGGTTCGGCGTTTGACGACAAGCTGGATTGGTTGATCGGGGGTTTTTACGCGAACGAGAAACTCGAAACGCGGGATAATATCCGTTTCGGCACGCAATATGGTGCCTTCGCGCCATGCCGTATCGTCAACGCGGTTAATCCTGCTCTTGCGTCACCAACCAGCACAGGCTGCCTGAGCGCTGGTGGACGGGCTGCACTACAAGCCGCAAATGGCGGTGCTGGCGCGTTCGGTGCTGCTACGCCATTGATTTTTGCCGGACTGGATAATCTGGCCCAGATTAATGACAAGGGTACAGTGCTCGATGTCTATAATCAGAAAAGCGAGAATTTTGCGTTTTTCACCCACAATATCTTCCATATCACGGATCAACTCGATCTGACCTTGGGCCTGCGTTATACCAATGAAACCAAGGATTTTAACGCTGCCTTCACCAACGACAACACGATGTGCCCAACGCAACGCGCATTGTTTACGCCGTTGCTCGGTGGACCACTTGGTGCATTGGCAGGCGGTCTGATCGGTCTGTCATGTCAGGGTAATTCAACGTCCGAACTGGACGGCGTTACCTTGAGCGACAGCCGCAGCGAGAATGAATTTACCGGCACGGCAATCCTGTCCTACAAGCCAACCGATGATCTTATGCTCTACGGTAGCTATTCGCGCGGCTATAAGGCTGGCGGCTTCAACCTTGACCGGTCTGCGTTGACCAGTTCAACTTTGGCCAATCCGGCATTGACTGGCGACACAGACAATCTTCAGTTCGACCAGGAAACGGTGAATGCATTTGAAATTGGCGCAAAATACTCGACGCGGGAATTCTCGCTGAGCGTTGCTGCGTTCCGTCAGCAATTTGACAATTTCCAGCTGAATACGTTCAACGGCTCTGTTTTCCTCGTCCAGAATATCAATGCTTGCAGCACTGATCTGAACGGCGCGGATTCGGATGCAGACGGTTCCACTGGCAACTGTGCCTCCGATGATGTCAAATATGGCGTTGTCGCACAGGGTGTCGAACTGGAAGCGTCAATCAATCCGGTGAACTATGTCAACGTGACTATGGGCCTGACCTATACCGATACCAGCTACGAAAATGATCTGGTTGGTCGTGATAACGGTCAAGCGCTGGATCCGGCGTTGCGCCTGCTGCCAGGCGACAATCTGTCCAACGCGCCTGAAATCACAGCCACCGCGTCACTGTCTTATACTCCGCCAATCGGAAGCAGCGGACTGACGGGCTTGTTCTATGTGAATGCACGTACGACCAGCGACTATAACACCGGATCGGATTTGCTTTACGGCAAGGAACAAGACGGTTTCACGTTGGTGAACGCGCGTATCGGTATCCGTGGTCCTGACAATGTATGGGCCATCGAAGGCTGGGCACAAAATCTGTTCAATGTGAATTATTCGCAGGTTGCGTTCAACACGCCATTTGTCGCATCGCAGCAGACCTATTCGGCCTTCCTTGCGGAACCAAGAACCTATGGCATCACATTGCGTGGCCAGTTCTAAGCCAAACATCATAAGCTGATTAAATAAGGCGTGCGGTCCAGGATAATGGACCGCACGCCTTATTATTTGTCCCGCACCCACCTGTGACCGGGTTGACTGCAGACCCGTTCCGGCACGCGAGACGGGTCTTTGATTGCAGCAGAATCTGCCAACGGTCTGCAACACTCTTGCTCGCCGCTTGACGAATCCCGCCGGAATCCCTAAATTTAGGGCATGGCTATATTACCGATCCTCGAGGTGCCTGATCCGCGCCTGAAAATTGTGTCCGAACCCGTGACCGCGTTTGATGACGAACTGAAAACCCTGGTCAAGGACATGTTTGAAACCATGTATGACGCGCCGGGCATCGGTCTGGCCGCGATCCAGGTCGGTGTGCCAAAGCGGGTGCTGGTGATCGATCTGCAGGAACCGGCGCCGCACGAACATGAACATGGTGAACATTGCGACCATGACCATGGCGTGATCAACGATCCGCTCGTGTTCATCAATCCCGAGATACTGGACCCGTCAGAGGACTTGAACCTGTACAGCGAAGGCTGTCTGTCGGTTCCCGACCAATATGCCGACGTCGAACGCCCCGCCGCAATCACCGCGCGCTGGCAGGATGTCGAGGGCAAGCAATATGAAGAGCAGATCGAAGGCTTGCTGGCGACCTGTCTGCAGCACGAGATGGACCATCTCGAAGGGATATTGTTCATCGATCACCTGTCGCGGCTGAAGCGGCAAATGGTGCTGAAGAAGCTGGCCAAGCTGCGCAAGGAACATGGCATAGCGGCCTGATGGTCGGTTCATTCCACAGTCTGTAAGACTCCGTTCGCACTGAGCTTGTCGAAGTGCACCTATCGGCTTGAACTGTCCTTCGACAGGCTCAGGACGAACGGCAGCTATCGATTGCACCGCTCTGAATTGTCTTTCCCGGATTGACGAGTATTGCCTATTCCGGGAAACGCTCCTAAGTTCTCTTTTCGTTCTTATCGGAAAGTGAGTTAATTTGGACCCGATCATTGTCATTTTTGCTATCGTCATCGCTCTTCTGGGCGGTCTGGCGCTAGGCTGGTTTATCGGTGGCAAGCCGGCCAAGGATGCAGCACAAGCGACCAGAGATGCGGTGCAGGCGGCCAAGGAAGCCGCTCAAGCTACCGATGCCTTGCGGATTACGCTCGACGGCGTCCGCGACGAGCGCGATGCGGCCAGGACCGAGCTGGCGGCGCTGCAGGCCGATGCCCGCAATCATGAAAAGCAGATGCAGCAGCTGATTGAAGCAAAAGAGGCTTTGTCGGCGCAATTTTCCGAAATTGGCGCGAAGATGCTGGAAACGGCCCAGCGGCAATTTCTCGAGCGGGCCGACCAGCGCTTTGATCAGGCCAATGAAAAAGGCGGCGAGAAGATCGCGAAGCTTTTGCAGCCCGTCCACGAACGGCTGGCGACTTACGAAGCCTCGATCACCAAGATCGAGAAAGAGCGCACCGAATCCTATGCGGGGATCAGCGCGACCATCGAACAGGTCCGTCAGGGGCAGGACAGGGTGCAGCAGGAAGCTGCCCGCCTCGTCAACAGCCTCCGCAACGCGCCGAAATCGCGGGGGCGCTGGGGCGAGCAGCAGCTCAAGAATGTCCTCGAAACCTGCGGGCTTTCCGAACATACCGACTTTGTCACCGAGCAGAGCATCGATACCGACGAGGGGCGTCTGCGTCCCGATGCAGTGATCAACGTGCCCGGTGGCCGCAAGCTGGTGATTGATGCCAAGGTGTCGCTCAACGACTATCAGGATGCGTTCGAGGCGGATGATGAAGATGCGCGTGTCTTTGCCATGGCACGGCACTGCAACAGCATGAAGGCGCATATCGATGGCCTTTCGAAAAAGGCCTATTGGGACCAGTTCGAGGAAGCGCCGGATTATGTGATCATGTTTGTGCCCGGCGAGCATTTTCTCGCCGCTGCGCTGGAGCATGAACCGACCTTGTGGGACCATGCTTTCGAGAAGAAGGTGCTGCTCGCCACACCGACCAATCTCGTCGCGATCGCGCGCACGGTTGCCGGAGTCTGGCGTCAGGAAAAAATGGCCGCCGAAGCCAAGCAGATCGGCCAGCTCGGCAAGGAAATGTATGACCGGCTAGCGGTCGCCGGCGAACATCTCAAGCGCATGGGATCGGGCCTCGGCAGCGCGGTTGGCAATTACAACAAATTCGTCGGCAGCTTCGAGCGCAACGTCATGGCGACCGGGCGCAAGTTCGCCGAGCTGCAAATCGAAACCGGCAAGAAGGATCTCGAGCCGGTGCCCGAAATCGAGGCGCTGCCCCGCTATAGCGACTCGGTCGCCGAAAAACTGATCGAGGATGATCGGGAAATCAGCGACCGGGCTGCAGAATAGCTTTTAGGCCGGTCCGGGGAGGCTTTCGGTGAAGATTCCGCCGCAACCGTTCAACACGCCATTGTTGCTCGCTTCTACCTTGACCGTATCGGCATAGGTACGATCGCTCATGCCATCGTTACATTCTTCGCCGCTGGTGATGTAGACATTGATATTATCGGTGCCGGAAAAGCCTCTGAGTTCCCAGCCGCCATCGGTTTTCTTCGTCCGTTCAATCGGCAGTGTGAAATCCTTGCCGTCCTGCGAAGTGAAGGCGATTTTCTCGTCCTTGATTTCGACGTTCCAGCCGGGTTCGGTGCCGATGGCGCTATAGGTGCCCAGTTTCTCCTCGACGACCGGCGCTTCTTCCGCAGGCCCTCCGCAGGCCGTGAGCGCCAGTGTTGCCAGCGATGACAATAAGATTATCTTTTTCATATTTTCCCCTCCGTCAGCAAGCTAACATAGAGAGGGGAATAACGCCAAACTATCTCTGGCGGCTCTGGTTCAGCACTTCATAAGCCATGACCGAGGCGGCGACGGCGGCGTTGAGGCTGTCGGCCTTGCCCATCATCGGCATCTTGACCAGCGTGTCGCAAGCCGCTTCATATTCTTCCGGCAAGCCCTGCGCTTCATTGCCGATCAGCAGGAAGGTCGGCGATTGATATTGCACCGACTGATAGTCCTTGTCGGTGTTGAGACTGGTGCCGACCAGTTCGCCGGGCCCGTCGCGCAGCCAGGACAGAAAGTCCGGCCAGCGGGCCTGGGCGATCTGCTGGGTGAAAACCGCGCCCATGCTGGCGCGCACTGCCTCGACCGAAAAGGGATCGACGCAATCGTCGATCAGGATCAGGCCGCCGGCGCCAACCGCGTCGCCGGTCCGCAATATCGTGCCGAGATTGCCTGGATCGCGCAGCGCTTGCGCGACGAGCCAGATATTGGAGCCCGATCGATCCAGCTCTTCCAGCGGGACGGGATGATCAGGATAAATTCCGATGATCGATTGCGGATTGGATTTACCGGAAAGCTTGGCAATGATCGCTTCGCTGGTCTCGATGACATCGCCGCCCGCAGCGATGGTAGCTGCTTCGATTTTCTGGGCCAGCGGATGCAATTCCGTGTCCTCGACAACGACCAGTATTTTGGGAGTCCGGCCGCTTTCCAGCGCCTCCGTCAGAATCCGCAGCCCTTCTGCGAGAAACAGTCCTTCACGTTTGCGGTGTTTCTTTTCGCGCAGGCTTCTGAGCCGTTTTATCGTCGGGTTGGAAAAGCCGGTAATCTGGTGACGCATCGGCTCAGTCTTCACCAAAGCCGTCAAAGATCAGGCCGGTCAGTTTTTCCAGCGCGCTTTCGGCCTGGTCGCCGGAGACGATGATTTCGACGCTGTCGCCTTTGGCAGCACCCAGCATCATCAGGCCCATGATCGATGTGCCGGTCACTTCGGTCCCGTCTTTCGCCACCCGGACATCCAGGCCTTCCGGCAGTTTGCTGACATAGGTCACAAATTTCGCGCTTGCTCTGGCGTGCAGCCCACGGCTGTTGGTGATCTCTACCGTTTTGCGAAATTCACTCACGCATCGCTTCCCAATATTTCCGAAGCGACGCTGATATATTTTATTCCGGCTTCCTTGGCCGCTGCGATTGCCGATGCAATATCCATGCATTTGCGCGCCCCGTCGAGGCGGATGAGCATCGGCAGGTTGACGCCAGCGATCACCTCGACCTTGCCCTTTTCCATCAGCGAAATGGCCAGATTGGAAGGTGTGCCGCCGAACAGGTCGGTTAATATGATCACGCCATCGCCGGAATCCACCTTGGCGATGCAATCGGCAATTTCCTTGCGGCGTTCTTCCATATCGTCGCGCGCACCAATGCCGATTGCGGCGATCGCTTTTTGCGCGCCGACAACATGTTCCATGGCAATGACAAACTCGGTTGCGAGATGCCCGTGTGTGACGAGGACCAATCCAATCACTTGATTAAATTCCCCTGTTTCCGTTTGATTTCTGCATTGATTCGAGCGCTTCTACTGGCCTTGAAGCCAAGTTGCGATGCAGGACATTGGGCGAAAATCCGCTGGCACGCAAGTCTTTGCTCAGGCGCTCGGCAACATGTACCGATCTATGACGCCCGCCAGTGCAGCCAATCCCGATGTTGACATAGGCCTTGCCCGCCTCCTGATAACGCAGAAGCAGGAATTTGAGCAGATCGAGTATCTTTTCAATCGCTTCGGGATAGGCTGGATCCTTGCCGACATATTCGGCGACATCTGCGTCGAGTCCGGTCTTCAGCTTCAGCTCCGGATCCCAGAACGGATTGGCCAGAAAACGGACGTCGAACAACAGATCGATATTATTGGGAATACCGCGCGAAAAGCCAAAGCTGGTGAGGGTGATCGTGGTGACCGCATCCTTGTCGAGCGTGAACTGCTGCCGGATTTCGCGCTGCAGGTCGTTGACGGTCAGATCAGTGGTATCGATCACATGGTCGGCCCAGCCACGGAACGACGCGAGCATGGTCCGCTCGAGCGCTATGCCCTGCTTGGCCGGACGGTCCAGCGCCAGCGGATGCCGCCTTCTGGTTTCGCTATAGCGCCGTTCCAGTTCACTGCCGGAACAATCGAGATACAGCGTGGTAATCTGGTAATCCTGTTTTTTCTGCAGGCGCTTGACGCTTTTGATCAGCTTGTCCGGTTCAAATCCGCGGGTCCGGCTGTCGAAGCCGATCGCCAGCGGCGGATCGCTGTCACCGCGCGAACTGGACGGCGGTGTTTTCAGCAGGCGCTCGACGAGACGAAACGGGAAATTATCGATCGTCTCCCAGCCGATATCTTCCAGTGTCTTCAAAGCCGTCGATTTTCCGGCCCCGGAGAGGCCTGTAACGAGCAGGACCGGTTTGACAGATTTCTCGTTCATGATTCTGTCGCGCCCTGCATTATGCGTTGCATGGCCAGTTCGGCCTTTATTGCTGCGCTCGTCTCCATAGCAGCCAATGTACAGGCTGGAAATTTTAAGCCCAGCAAAATCATGACCTGGCTGTCCATCGGGAATCGGTCAGGATGGTCTTTCAGGTCGATGACCAATTTCAGCGCGATCCCGGAAACATGATCGCGCTCCAATATGCCGAGCGAGCGCACCTCCAGTTTGCCGGCGAGGCTGGCTGGCGGGCTGAGCCATAATTTTTCATTCTCGCGGCTGATCTCGACCTGATCGTCGCTGATCAGAATTGCGCCCCGGTCGATCAAACGCAAAGCGAGGTCGGACTTTCCCGCCCCGGATTTGCCACGAATCAACAGGCCAGCACCGGCAATCGCAACAGCGGTTGCGTGCACGGTCATCCGCTCTTCGCTATCGCTGTCTCCGGTCATCCCGCGGCCTTTGGCAGCCGAATTTCAAAAAGCGCGCCTGTTTGTCCGCCGGGTCGGTCCAGAATCCGGATCGTACCCTGATGGCCCTCGACGATCGTTTTCGCGATTGCCAGTCCGAGGCCGCTATGCTTTCCGAATGCTTCGCCATCGGGCCGGTCAGAGTGGAACCGTTGAAAAACCTGTTCGCGCTGTTCGGGGAGCACGCCCGGGCCCTGATCGGCGACATGGATGACAATTTCGTCACCATCCGGGGTGGCCAATATTTCCACCAGACCGCCATCGGGCGAGAAAGACACGGCATTGTCCAGCAGATTGCTGAACACACGCTCGAGACGGCCACCGTCACCCATCACTCGGGCGACATCTTTTGCCGGCCGTGCGAAGGCGATATGGACGCCGAGATTGGAAGCCCGCTGTTCGCGAGCGGCCAGCAATTGTTCCAGCATTTTGCCGATATCAATCGGTTCAAACTTGGCGCGGGCCAGTTCGGCGTCAACCCGCGAAGCATCAGAGATATCGTTGATCAACCGGTCTATCCGGCGAACATCGTCGTTGGCAACGTCGAGCAGCTGTTTTTGCAAATCAGGATCATCAACGCGCTCCAGCCCTTCCAGCGCAGAGCGCAGCGAGGCGAGGGGGTTCTTGATTTCATGGCTGACGTCGGCAGCAAAGGCTTCGGTCGCGTTGATGCGATAGCTGAGGGCTGTGCTCATGTCGGAAAGGGCACGGCTCAACTGGCCGATCTCATCACGCCGGTCCGGCATGCGCGGAATGGCAATTTCGTCGGACCGCCCCATGCGCACGCGCAGGGCCGCATGGGCAAGTTTTCTGATCGGTTGGACAATCGTCCGGGCAAGGAAGAGTGAAAGCAAAATCGACACCGTTGCGGCAACCAGTATCACCAGCAGCACGCTCGACCGTTCGGCTCTGACAATCCGCGTGATATCGCGAGCGTTTGCGGTCAGCAGGATCGTGCCGGCACCGTCGGGCAGTGATTTTCCGGCTACAATAACCGGCGTACGATCGGGTGCCAGACTGACGGAACTGACCGCTTCTGACTTGTCACGCGCCGCGACAAGTTCGGGCCATTCGCCAGCCACATCATCCGCCGGTTCGCCAAAATTAGGGATCGGGGCACTGAAGACCAGGCTTTCGATGGTCCGGTCCAGCAGCCGGGCGATATCCTTGCGCAACGGCTCTGTTTCCGGATCGACAAATTTGTAATTCGGTTGTGCCAGTGCAAAACTGTCGATGACCTTGGTGCCATCCGGGCCGTAAAGCCGGAGCCGGGCACCGAGATGGTCGGAAAACTGCCGGATGAGCGTATTTTTATACCGGGCGTCAACGGCCGCCAGGGAATCGGCGACAATCGTCAGCTGCATTCTGGCTTGTACCAGCCGCTCTTCGGTCAGCCGGTCGCGATAATTGTTGAGATAGAAAAGACCACCGGCCAGCAACGCAATCGCCAGAACATTGACGACCAGGATGCGGGTGGTTAGCGAAAGCCGGGCTGACCAGCGGAGGGACAGGCTGCGGTCACCTTCTTGCCTATCTTTATTCCGTGTAGCGATATCCGGCTCCATATAGCGTGTCTATTGCATCAAATTCAGGATCAACTTCACGGAATTTTCGCCGCAATCGTTTGATATGGCTATCGATGGTGCGATCATCAACATAGACATCATCCTGATAGGCGGCGTCCATCAGCTGGTTGCGGCTTTTCACCACGCCGGGCCGGTGGGCCAATGTCTCCAGGATCATGAATTCCGTGACCGTCAGAGTGACATTTTCGTCTTTCCACCGGACCAGATGGCGCGCCGGATCCATTTCCAGATTTCCGCGCACCAATGGCTCGGCGGCTTCCTCATCCTGACCCTCGTCGATCGATTTTATAAATTCCGTCCGTCGCAATATCGAGCGCACCCGGGCGATCAGCAACCGCTGGGAGAATGGCTTCTTGATATAATCGTCCGCCCCCATCGCAAGTCCGAGTGCTTCGTCCAGTTCCTCATCCTTCGACGTCAGGAAAATCACTGGCACGTTCGACTTCTCGCGGACTCGCCTCAGCAGTTCCAGCCCATCCATTTTCGGCATTTTTATATCGAAAACCGCAAGGTCCGGCGGATTCTCCAATATCGCATGAAGGGCCGCCTCGCTGTCCGAATATACACGGGTGATAAAGCCTTCGGCCTGCAAAGCGATCGACACGGAGGTCAATATATTGCGGTCGTCATCGACAAGAGCAATATTGGCTGCCATTATTTCGCGTTCCTTTGCCACTTGCGCTGAATGTGACCTAGTGGATGGGATAATATGTTACAAGATAGCTTGTCGGTATCGATATTGACACATGAAGTCGCAATCTGTCTGGAGTATCTATATTTTGTCAGGTCGCGGGAAGAAATTTGACCGACTCGACAGGGTTCAGTAAGCGCCATTTCAAATTCGCCGGGTCGGCGTGACCTCAACCTGTTTCAAGCCATAGGGGATTATCAGTGCCAAAAGTTTCGTCTGTAACGTTAAATGATCAGGGTTTCACCAATTCAGGCGAGCAGCACTGGAATCTCGGAGCGCCCGCTCTGGTAGAAGCCGCCGTTTCCCGCGGCGAAGGCCATCTGGCCAAGGACGGACCTTTGGTTGTCGAAACCGGCAAGCACACCGGACGTTCTGCCAATGACAAGTTCATCGTCCGCGATGGCGAGACCGAGGACAGTGTCTGGTGGGGCAAAACAAATGTCGGAATGACACCGGATCATTTTGCCGCTCTGAAGGAAGACTTCCTCGCTGCACTGGCCGAGAAAGATACTTTGTTCGTGCAGGATCTTTTTGGCGGCTCGCAGCCGGAGCACCGGGTCAATGTCCGGATCATCAACGAACTGGCTTGGCACAATCTCTTCATCCGCACGATGCTGGTTCGACCGAACGCAGACGAACTGCTGGCTTTTGATCCGGAATATACGATCATCGATCTGCCGAGCTTCAAGGCTGACCCAGCGCGCCACGGTACGCGCAGCGAGACCGTCATCGCGGTCAATCTTACCGAGAAACTGATCCTGATCGGTGGCACCGCTTATGCCGGCGAAATGAAGAAGTCGGTATTCGGTCTGCTCAACTATCTGCTGCCGCTCGACTCGGTGATGCCGATGCATTGCTCGGCGAATATTGGTCCGGAAGGCGATACAGCAATTTTCTTCGGCCTGTCGGGAACCGGCAAGACCACGCTTTCCGCTGACGCCAGCCGCGTGCTGATCGGTGATGACGAGCATGG
>JBALUX010000091.1:0-11372 GCA_036963725.1 Parasphingorhabdus sp.
GCCGTGATCACGCTTGCGGTGGATCCAGCCGGACAGACGGACTTCCTCGCCGACGTGCGAAGAGCGGAGCGCGGAACAGTTATGGGTGCGATATGCGTGCATGATGGACCTTTGGAATTGGGTGCTTTCCCAGATGGAAAGATTGCACGCGTAACACAGGTCTGCGGGCCATTTGTCAAGGCTTGAGATTGTCCAAACAGGCTGCACGCCGCGCCTGATGCGGTGTTTTGCGAGGGATAAGGCTGTCGCCGCCGAAAGCTCCGCATCGCGAGTGGCGGTCAGCGGCGCACGATAAGTCTGTTAAACGCTCAAGCCTGGCTGTCCTTGCGATCTTTCAGCGGATAGTCTTCGGGCCGAACCGTGGAAACATTGGGACGGTCGCTCACCTTTTCCGGGGCTTGGCCGCCGGGCGTCGCATCATCGTCCTTGTTTTCCGGCACATTGTCGGCATCTCCATATGTACCGCCGGCCTTGCCCGTATCCATGCCGTAGGAACTGTCCGGTCGATGCGGAGTCCCGGGTGCTGCCCCGGGGTTCAGCCGTTCATATTCGTGCGAATGTCCGGCTTTTTTCTTGTCAATCTTGGCCATGGGGGACTCTCCATTATGTTGTGTCATAATAGAATTACGCGGCCATCACAGGATAGTTCCGCCCTTATGGACAAGCGACCTTTATGGCATCCCTCGCAACGCGGACCTGGACTGGCGTGGTTGCCAGCACTTCGCCATCGATTGAAATCTTCAGCTTCGGGATGGTTTCCAGATGAAAGGATGTTCCGGAAAATTCACGCGTGTTGGCGTTCCGGTCTCTCAGCTTGAGCGCTTTTGCAAACCAGTCCCACATGAGCTGGATTTTGCTTTTTCCAACGACAGCCTGGATCACGATCTGCCCGCTGTCGATTTCCGCATTGTCAGACAATTCCAGACCACCATGATAGGATCCGTTCAATATCCGCACTTCGGTCGACCATAGTGCATGCTTTTCTGCGCCATCATCGATCATCAGCCTGAAGGGGCGGAAGCCGATGAGGCATTTCAAAGCCCAGAACAGATATCCAAAGCGACCCAGATAGCGCTTCAAATCGTGCGGCACCGTTTCCCCGATGATCGGGGAAAGGCCCAGGGACGCAGCGTTTACAAAATAATCCTCATCGATCATGCCAAGGTCAATCGGCTTGCGATGCCCGTGCGCGATGACGTCGATGGCCCCGTCCAGATCAAGCGGCAAGCCCAGCGTTCGCGCCGAACTATTGGCGGTCCCCAGCGGCAATATGGCAAATACGCAATCGGTGCCGACAAATTCGTCCACCACGCCGGAAAGCGAACCATCCCCGCCGCCGACGATAACCATCGGGGCGTTCTGAACCGCTTGCCGGACAATTTCCTGAATATTGTCAGGATTCTCGACGGCCTGTGCGTCCAGCAGATTGACGCCGGCTTCAGCGAGCTTTGCCTTCGCCTCTTCGAAGAGATCCTCTCCCTTCCGGGAACCGGCGTTTATGACAAGAATGGCGTCCCGCGGGAGAGAATTGTTCTTCATGGAGAGAATACGCCGCGGCGGATGTTTGGATGCACGATGAAACTTCTTTATGTTTCAACCGTTAGACCTCCATGGCCCGGATCGCACATTTATCTGACATACACTTTGGCGCAAATGACCCGAACATCGTCGCGGCAACGATCGACTGGCTGAAAGAAAAACAGCCCGATCTCGTCATCATCAGCGGTGATCTGACCCAACGCGCGCGCGAAAGTCAATTTCACGATGCCGCCGAATATCTCCGGGCACTGCGGGAAAACGGGCACAAATTGCTGGTCGTCCCGGGGAATCACGACATTCCCCTATATGATGTTTTCCGGCGCTTCGCTTCGCCGCTTGGTCGGTACAAACGCCATATCGCCCAGGATCTGTGTCCCTGGGTGGAAACGGACGAAGCCGCCATATTGGGAATCAATACCGCCCGGTCCTTCACAATCAAGGACGGCCGGATCAACCGCGACCAGATGCAGCTCATTCGCCAGCGATTCAAAGGCGTGGCGCCCCATAAAACGCGAATTCTGGTTACCCACCACCCGCTGTTCGAACTGCCGATTGGCCAAGGCAACGAGCTTAGCGAAGCCGTGGGACGACAGGAAGATGCCCTTCAGGCGATCGCCGACGCCGGCATTCATGTGACGCTGGCGGGCCACTTCCACCGCACCTATGCCGAGGCTGCCAGCAAGATGGTGGCCGAAGCCGGTCCGACTCTGGTAATCCAGGCGGGTACGGCGACGTCGACCCGTCTGCGCAATCAGGAGCCGCAAAGCTTCAACTGGCTGCACGTCGAACCAGACAACCGGATGGAATTGCAGGTGATCGTCTGGAATGGCGAAGGGTTCCAGCGTGCAAGCCACTTCGGATTTTCGCTGGAAGGAAAGCAATGGCATTCAGAAGAGCTGTCCACTCACGAACCGGCTACGGGTGATTTCCCCGGCACATGATCATGATTGACCGCCGGTGATCGTCGAAGGGCCGGACGATGACGGGAACAGAGCCTAGATCAGCCCCAGCTTGACCAGTTCATCATTCGCGAACACCTGCCGGTCGGCCGGATCCGGCATCACTTGCGCCTGCGCCCATTTCCAGTCGGCGAAATTCTGCCCGTAATCCCGCTGCACCCGCCGCTCGTCGAGATTGTTGGTCTTGCCCCAATGGCGAGTGAAAGCGATCCCGGCATCATCCAGCGCCTCGATCACATTTTTGTAGCCCTTGTGGCTGGATTCGACATTGGGACCGTCAAAGTCGATCACGACATTGTCCGGCCAGTGCGCGGGCGCGAGCAGGCCTTCTGCCTGCTTGACGAAACGCAGGGTGACAACCGTACCGCCGCCACCGCGCCTGAAACTATTTATAATTAAATCAAAAACTTCACTCAGATTTTTACGATCAAGTGTCACTGATCCGTTGAACAGGCTGGCAATCGGTGAATGTTCTTCGGTGGTATGCCCCCAGGTGGCGATGGCCGGCGGATCGTCGACATCGCGATTGTCGGGATAGCCCTGTTCCATCGCAAATTGCATGATCGCGCCCTTGAACAGGTCGCTTTGCGCCATTGCCTTTCCGAGCAGGGTCAGCGCGTCATAGCCGGCCCCCATGTCCCGCGGCGGCGGCGGCGGAATGCTGGCGTCGAAGGGCCGCTTGTAGAGAAAACGCAACAGGCATTTCTTGTCGAAAGGGTCGAAAGGATTGAGGATAACCTGCTGAAAATAAGGGTCTTCATTCAGGCCAAACGCGCAGGAAAATTTCTTGAATTCGCCGCGGCACAGCCAGTCGATATGCTCGCGCTTTATCGTCGCTGCCTTCTGGATATTCTGCACCATATAGATAGGATCGGTCTCGATCAGCATCGCGGTGACAAAGCCCATCGCCCCGACGTGCAACTGGGCGGCGGCAAAGATCCGGTCGTCGCGGATGATCTCCGATCCGGTCTGCGCGATGAACGCATCCGACAGCATCGCTTTTGCCGGCGCGATCCACAATATCCGCTCGGGGGTCACCAATTGTACCGCCCGAACATGGTCCTGAATGCCGCCCGCCTGCCAGACGCTGCCATGGGTTCCGGTGGCGCAGGCTCCGGCAAAGCTCTGGCCGTTGCTGGCACCGCCGGTTCGCAGCGACCGGCCAATCTCTTCGGCACTTTCGTAAACTTCATCAACCGTTGCACCGGCCTGCACCAGCAACAGCGCTTCCGCGGCAACTTCGCAATCTTCATGCAGATCTTTGGCCGACAATTTATAGGTCCGGTTGAGCCGCAACGTCTCGACCAGCCAGCCATCCTCCACCACATTGATCGGCGACGGCGACCAGCCTGCCCCGATCGGCCTTACGGGAATCTGATATTGTTTCGCTTCCTGAAGCAGCGCCAATACTGTCTCTGCCACACCTTTCAGATGCGCCCGACCATTTCTCTCGTCGCCGTTGGCCAGTTCGATCCGGTCCTTGAGATTGCATTCCGCGGTTTCGTGATAATTGGCCCAGACTTGCTGGCCGAGATGAACAACCTGCGCCATCAGGCTTCTCCCACGTCACGGTCACCGGCATAGCAACGATAGGCGATGCTCACCTTCCGGACAAAGCCGAAGGTTACCAGACAGACCAGAACAGCCTTGCCGGTCATGAAAAACCGCATGTCATTGATGCCAAGCTGATAGCAGTCATCAACTTGCAGGGATCGTCCCCGCCGCGACGCGAAGCCCCAGGCCAATATCGTGATCTCGATTGTTTTGCCGCCGACCGGCCGCGGATCGGCAACCGCCAGACAGGCGTCACCCCACAGCGCCATAATCTGCCCCAGCAATAGCAATGCCAGCGCACCGATCAGAACCAGTGACCAAAATGTCATGATTTCCCCCAAATTTTATCCTGCACCCACGAATTGTTTGCGGGATGAGCCGCCCGCTGTATAGGATAAAAATGCACATCCATAATTTGCTGACGACCAATCAGGACATCGCCGATATCTGCACTCGCTTTGCGACTGCCGACTTCGTGGCAGTTGATACAGAGTTCATGCGCGAGAATACCTATTGGCCCATTCTCTGCCTCATCCAGATTTCCGATGGCAAGGAAGCCGCCGCAATAGATCCCTTGGCCAAGGGCGTAGACCTCGGGCCGCTGATGGAATTGCTGGTCAATAATGAGAATGTGCTCAAGATTTTCCACGCCGGCGGACAGGATGTCGAAATCATCCACAATATCACCGGCAAGACCCCGCACCCGATTTTCGATACCCAGATTGCCGCCATGGCAATCGGCCAGAGTGAACAGATCGGCTATGCCAATCTCGTGGACAGCTGGCTCGGTATCACTTTGGACAAAGGAGCGCGCTTTACCGACTGGTCGCGGCGCCCGCTCAATGCACGCCAGCTGGAATATGCTATCGCGGATGTCACCCATCTCGCAGATATTTTCCCGAGAATGCTGGAAAAATTACGCGAAACCGGCCGCGGCATGTGGATCAATGCCGAGATGGAGAAGCTCGCCGATCCCGACAATTATGTTAACGATCCGGAGAAATCCTGGCTCCGGGTGAAGTCGCAAGGCCGCAACCTAGAGATGCTGGGAAGGCTGAAGGCAATCGCCGCCTGGCGGGAGATTGAAGCCCAGTCGAAGGACTTGCCACGCGGACGGATCATGCGCGACGAGACACTCGCCGACATTGCTGCCAATCCACCCCGGGATCAGACCAAATTGGGACAGGTCCGCGGCCTTTCAGCCGGCTGGAAGAACAATGATATCGGCGCACGCTTGATGGAAGTGATCGAACAGGCAGAGCCGCTGTCACGCGATGACCTGCCACTGAAAATTGGCAGGCGCCCCAAAAATGGCAAATCCAACGCTCTGGTGACGGATCTGCTCAAATTGTTGCTGAAGATCCGGTCGGCGGAAATGAATGTCGCATCCCGCCTGCTGGCCCGCGCCGACGATCTGGAACGCATTGTCGCCGGAGAGCGGGAAGATGTGCCGCTGCTCGAGGGCTGGCGTTATGAAGAATTCGGCCGGGATGCGCTGGATCTGGTCGAAGGCCGCGTGAGCTTCACGGTCAAGGACGGAAAACTCAAAATGACCCACCAGCAAGAGGGTGACACCGCAGAAGCGGAATAGCTAGACGGCGGTCATTACCGGTTCCAGCCCCATCATGTTCGCAAGATGGCCGTGGCGTTTGGCAACCGCATCGCCATAAAGATGGACCAGGTCGCCGGCGATTGTCAGTTCGAGCTTTTTCCCGGACTTGCGGATTTGCGTTTGTTCCAGCGGATTTCGGGTCCCGCCGCTCAGCCGCTGCGCCAGCCGCATCGCAAGCCCCCAACTGATCGCGCGCTGCGTTGCCTGTTCGCTGGCGAGCTTGCCACCACCGGGAAATATGTGATTGCCGCCGCCGAAACTGGTAAAGAGCGCCTGCCCCAGCATCTCCCGTTCCGGGCCGCTTATCGCCACCCAGTTACCGTGCAATCCGATTTCCAGTCCCCGCTCTGCCCGGAAATTCGGGTTCGCCCGCCAGGCAACATCGCCGAGATTACAGGCGGCCTGACGAATCCGGTGCCACTCAACCGGCTCATCGGAAAAAATATCGGTAATCCATTTGCCGAGCAATTTGCTGTTCGCCGGGAAACGGGCTTGTGCCGCTCCGGCATCTTCCGTCGCCAGCAGGAGCGGATCCCGTGCCGCTTCCTGCTTGCTGATGCTCTGGTACAGCAGCCCTTCCCGCACACCATATGCGGAAACAACCATCTTGCTGCTGTTCAGATAACGCACCAGCATCGACAATAGCCAGGCGGCGTCCTTGAGCGTCGGAATTCGCGACGTAGACAGGCCGGGCACATTCTTGAGCTTGTCGCGGTTCAATTGCGCCAGGCGGCTGACCAGCCGCTGGGCGCGGCGCGGTTCCATCTCGTAATTATGAATAACCGGCAGCGGGTAATGGCTGTCAAACATGTCGAGCCGGGCCAGCGATCGCCAGGAGCCACCGACCAGATAGAAGGGAAGCTCTTGCGCCTGCTTTTCCCATCCGGTTTTTTTGAGCATCTTGCGCACCTGGGTTTTCAGAGCATCCTGTCCCCTGGCGCGCAGGTCCGCAACTCTCAGTACACCAAGCGGGAAGGAATAGCGTTCCAGAACCTGGCCATTCTCGACCATAGCCAGTTCCAGACTGCCACCGCCGAGATCACCCACTATGCCCCTGGCGTCCGGTATGCCGGAAATGACGCCGAGCGCGGCCGACTCTGCTTCTTCCTCGCCCTGCAACACCGCCACATCATAGCCGATCTCGCGCGCGACCTTCAGCAACTCCTTGCCGTTACTGGCATCCCGCACCGCTGCTGTGGCGAAACTCCTGATGCTGTCGACTTCCATTTCCAGGCACAGGCAATGGAAACGCTTCAGGCCGCGTACGGCAAGCGCCATCGAATCCTGGGCGATGGCACCGGTTGTCGACAATTCCTTGCCGAGACCGGCCATAACCTTTTCATTGAACAATATCGCCGGAACCCTGACGGGACCCTGATAGACCACCAGCCGGATCGAATTTGAACCAATATCGACGATCGCTGTCCGCTGGCTGCCATGTTTTTTTCTGGCTTGTACGGGTTGGGGTTCGCTCCCTTTTTGCGCCAGCACGCCGGTCACGCCTTTTTCTTGCGGCGACGCAAGCTGAGGCGCGGTACGGCATTGCTTTTCTTGAGCGCCTTGCCGCGTCCGGAGAGCGACGGATTGGTCATGAAATAGCGATGGAGGTTGAACGGTTTGTCGGACGGTTTGACTCTTGTGTAGCTGCCGTCGGCGTTCAGTTCCCAGCTCTGCTCGTCATCGATCAGATTGGCGACCATCACCTGATCCAATATCTGGTCATGGACGGTCTTGTTGGTGATCGGCATCATATATTCGACGCGGCGGTCAAGGTTGCGCGGCATCCAGTCGGCCGACGAGATATAGAGCTTTGCGCCGTCATTGGGCAGTTCCTTGCCGTTGCCAAAAGCCCAGATGCGACTGTGCTCCAGAAAGCGCCCGACCACCGACTTTACCCGTATATGATCCGACATGCCCGGTACATCGGGCCTGAGGCAACAGATACCCCGAACCACCAGATCGATTTCGACACCGGCATTGCTCGCCTGATATAATTTCTCGATCAGCGCCGGATCAACCAGTGAATTCATCTTGGCCCAGACCATACCGGGCTTGCCGGCGCGAACATTGGCAATTTCCTGATCGATCAGCCCCATCAGGTCGTTACGCATGTCCCGCGGCGACATCGAGATAAGCTCCAGCGCTTTCGGTTCGACATAGCCGGTAATATAGTTAAACAATTGCGCCGCATCGCGTGCGGCCCTCGGGTCAGCGGTGAAGAAGCTCAGATCGGTATAGATTTTGGCGGTAATCGGATGATAATTGCCGGTACCAAAATGGCAATAAGTGCGATAGCCTTCCTGCTCCTTGCGCACGACCATCGATATTTTCGCATGGGTCTTCCATTCGATGAACCCGTAGACGACCTGCACACCGGCGCGTTCCAGAGCGCTGGCCCAGAGCAGATTCTGCTCTTCGTCAAAGCGTGCCTTGAGTTCGACGATGGCGGTTACCGATTTACCCGCTTCGGCGGCGTCGATCAGCGCGCGAATGATGGCGGATTGCTTGCCGGCTCGATAAAGCGTCTGCTTGATCGCCACCACGTCCGGATCGGCAGCAGCCTGACGCAAAAACTCAATCACCACCTCGAACGATTCATAAGGGTGATGGACGAGGATATCCTTGTCACGGATGGCGGCGAAACAGTCGCCACCATGATCGCGAATACGCTCCGGAAAACGCGGGCTGTAGGGCGTGAACTTGAGATCGGGACGGTCTTCATCGACCAATATGTCGAGATCGCCGACACCGACGAGACCGTTGATGCGGCTTTCGGTGGCACCGTCATCGAGCAGATTTTCACGCAACATTGCAATCACCGGTTCGGCGAGATTCGGCCCCATTTCCAGCCGGATCACATCACCGCGCCGACGGCGCTTGATGGCGCTGCGGAAATAGCGGACAAGATCTTCTGCCTCTTCTTCCACCTCGATATCGCTGTCGCGGATGATCCGGAAAAGGCCGCTGTTTTTCACCGCATAGCCGGGAAAAAGAATGTCCGAAAATGCCTGGATAGCGGTCTCGACGGAAACATAGATGGCCGATTCACCGGGCAAGCGGATGAAGCGGGGAAGGCCGGAAGGAATCATCACCAGTTCCCTGATGCCCTGATTGTCCGATTCCCTGACCAGATCAAAGACCAGGCTCAACCCCTTGTTGGGGATGAAAGGAAAGGGATGGGCGGGATCGAGCGCCTGCGGGGTAAGCACAGGAAATATCTGGTCGATGAAATGCTGTCTCAACCAGGCTTTCGAATCCTTGGGAAGATCGCTTACCGCCGAGACAAAAATATCTTCGTCGGCCAGCGTCTTGGACAGGGCCGCCCAGACCCGTTGCTGGTGTTCGATCAGCAAATCCGTTCGGGCCGCAATGGCGTCGAGCTGCTGCGTAGCGGTCAGGCCATCGGCTGACCGTTCCTCAATCTTTTGACGATATTGGCCGACCAGTCCGGCAAAGCGAACCATGAAGAATTCGTCGAGATTGTTGCCCGATATCGACAGAAAACGCAGCCGCTCGAGCAATGGATGGGCGCTGTTCTCCGCCTCTTCGATAACCCGCTCGTTAAAGCCCAGCCAGCTTATCTCGCGGTTGAAATAGCGCTTGCTGCCATCTTCCGGCAATGCACTGGTCTCGGCATCTACAGGCGATATCTCCGCATCCGGCGATTCTGCAGCAGGATTTTCCATGGGCTAAATATCCACCTTCTCATCATCGGCGTCAAAAAATCCAAGCGCCGATTTCGCGATTGCCAAATTTATCGGCTTTCTGGACTCAATCGCCAGCGAGTCCATTTTTTGCGCCAAGTGACGCACCATGGCATAGGACCGGACCATGCGTTTTTCCAGATAGCGCAGCGCGTCCTCGGATATCGTCAGACCGCGCATCGCAAAATATTTCTGAAACAGGCCGTCGATCATCGCCTGATCGGGCGCGCCGATTTCCAGATGCAGCGATGCGGCAAGACGGGATTTCAAGTCCGGAAGCATGACCTCCCACTCAGAAACCGGTTTGGCCGATAAAAGCAAAAGCGGCTTATGCTCGCCATTGGCGCGGTTCCAGAGATGGAATATCTCCGTATCGTCATATTCTGCAGCGTCGTCGAGGCAGAGCCCGCCACTCTCCGCTTCAAAGGCCGCAGCCATGGTGGTTTTTCCAGAGGCTTCAGGGCCAGTCAAAATCAACGTATGGTGCGCCCAGTCCTGCCAGTTCTGCAAGCGCCGATGCACATCGGCATTGGCGGCGGTCACCAGATATCCACCCTGTTCCGGCGACGGTTTTTGTTCAAGAGGGAGAGCTATCTGACTCACGGTCTCGCTACATTACTGTCCGGAGCGACTGATACGCAAGGCGCCCGCTCCTTGCTGGACTTGCCAGCCTTGTGCCCGCAGCGCCTGGGCCAGCGTGGAAATATCACCTCTGTACGTCACGCTCATGACGGAAACTCCGCCCAGAGCGAGGCTGGATGTGGAAACGGACGTGACACCCGGGATCGAGCGTACCGAAGTTTCACCGCGTCCGACAGCGCCGACATCCGGAGTATCAAATTGCAGCGACACATTCGTGGTGGCAGCCGGAGTCGCCACGGGCGCTTCTCCGCCTGGTTCGGACGCGCTGGTACCCGCTTCAGTTGCGGAATTATCGCCCTCACCGACCTCGACAGCCAATCCATCATCAAGATCGAAATCATCGAGATTCAGTTCATCGAGATTGAATGGATCCTCGATGATCAGCGACTTGTCGGTTTTCAAAATACCGCGCGACAAGGCGCTCGAATAGATATTGTCCAGTCGTACGATACCCTGATCCATCATTTTGGGAATATCTTCGCTGCGGTCCACTTTCAGGGTGAAGCTGTCGATATAGCGATTGTCGGGACCATAGCGGGCGGTAAAGCGGCCGGTCACCGGACCACCCGGATATTTATAAGTTAGCCGGACGATCGGGATGATGACATCCGCTGCGCCAAATTGATCGAGAATATTGCGCCACCAGCGGCGACTCGGGCGATTGGCCTGCCCTGCCGTCAGCACCAGCGATTCGCTGTCCGACCCGTAAGGGCGCACATAATCTATGGCACTGTCGCCCGAACGGAACCGCGCCCAGGCCTTTTGCCATTCTGTGCGGTTTTCGAAAACCTGCGGCGACCCCCCGCTCCACATGATCGGCAGCACCAGCAGCGGCGGCGATCGCAATCGCCGGCCGCCAACGCCGAGAATCGAGCCTGTTCTCGCCCGATCAAACATCACGCCGAGCGTAGCGATATAGCGCTTGGGTCCGATCTGCTCCTGCTCGACGATGATCGCGGACACGATTGTATTGAGCGTGCCGTCCGGCAAACCGGCGGTTTCTCCACCCTGCGTCCGCTTGTAGAGCATCTTCCAGGCCTTGCGCTGTGCTTCTTCCCAGCCTTTTTTGCGCGCATCAAAAGCATTGTCGCCGTGGACATCAACTTCCACGCCCATCACTTCGAAATCGCCGGTGCTGGC
Source organism: Parasphingorhabdus sp. (assembly GCA_036963725.1). GTDB lineage: Bacteria > Pseudomonadota > Alphaproteobacteria > Sphingomonadales > Sphingomonadaceae > Parasphingorhabdus. The sequence goes on from JBALUX010000091.1 coordinate 11,151, forward strand.
AAGCGGCGCGACGCCGCGTTGGGTGCCTTCCAGCTGGGCATAGACAGCCGCCCCCGCGAGCACAGTCACTACGGCAATGGCGGTGGCAATCTTGATCCGGAAGTTACTCAAAAAACTCATTTGCGCCCTTTTGACGATTATGGCGTGGAAATCCAGCCGCGACTTGTCTAATCGCTCAAGTTATGAGTGAAAAGCAAAATGAGCCGGATTCGTACACCTATG
>JBALUX010000091.1:11382-11612 GCA_036963725.1 Parasphingorhabdus sp.
ATCGAAGCGGGCAATGCCCTGATCAAGGCGATCGCGCCGCTGGCAAAAGCCACGGCACGCGCAGGTGCCAACGCCGAGCTTGGCGGTTTCGGGGGATTTTTCGATCTGAAAGCGGCGGGTTATCAGGACCCTCTGCTGGTCGCCGCAAATGACGGTGTCGGCACCAAGCTGAAGCTGGCGATAGATTACGACCGCCATGACACGGTCGGCATCGATCTCGTGGCCATGTG
>JBALUX010000092.1:0-11566 GCA_036963725.1 Parasphingorhabdus sp.
GCAAGGAAGACATGCTCATACATTGGCATGCAATCATTCCTTCATTTACCGCCGATCGCTGACGCCGCACCATGCGAACGCCCCTCCGGCTTTCTTCTTTTTTCCATGTGATCGGGACAGGCCAAACCAAGCGGAAGCGGCGCCTATGGCGGAATTGACGGGGGAATGCAAGGGTGGTTTCCCGACCGACCTCCGGAGCCAAGTTTCCCTGCGTTTCCAGCATCCCTTAGCGTATTCGGATAGCGGTGCGAACAGGTTTTGCGGCGTCAGTTTTCGGAGCAGACGGATCCAGCTCCGTAGTTTTACAATAATTTACGTCATCTTAACTTTGTCAACCCCATGCACTGCAAGGATTTTTTATTCGTTTGCCCAATTTGTTGGAGTATTAACTAAATGGACGAACAGGCGCGCCTTCAGGAACTTTATAATTTGGCAATTCTCGATACCCGTCCGGAACGTCTTTTTGACGGCCTGGTGGAAATCACTGCCGGCACTTTTAATGTCCCGACCGTCCTGATCTCCCTGGTCGACAAGGATCGACAATGGTTCAAGGCGGGAACGGGGTTCGATGCTCGGGAATCGGTACGCGAAAATTCCTTCTGCAACTATGCTATCGGGCAAAATGAAATATTCGAGGTCCCCGATGCCACACTGGATCACCGTTTCTGCAACAATCCGATCGTCGTCGGAGATCCGAAGATACGATATTATGCCGCTGCGCCGCTTGTGGTCGGTGGCGGGTTTGCGGTCGGGACCCTGTGCCTGATAGACTACAAGCCCCGGGAACCGCTGGGCCAGAAAGAGCGGGAAATGCTGCTCAGGCTGGGACAGCAGGTTGTCGAATTGCTGGAGGCGCGCAAGCTCCGCGAAATCGGACGGATATCGAAACTTGTGAATGATACACTCAACGATGCGATCGTGCTGTCCGATGCAGCGGGAACCATCACCTATTGCAACCCGGCTGCAGAGCATATCTTCGGTTGGTCCGCCGTCGAAATGACCGGACAGCCGCTCAGCTTGCTGCTCCCCGAACCATTTCATCCTATGCTCGATCTGGAGCAGGCTCATGCAGCATCGCGCGAGGAAACCGCGCTGGTTGACCAGCCCGTCGAAGCCTGCGCCCGGCGGCAATGCGGGGAAGAATTTCCGGTCGAACTTTCGCTGGCGCGCTGGAAATCCCCGGACGGCGATCAGAAGAGCGGTTTCGTGGCAGTGATCCGCGATATTTCCCGGCGGAAACGTCTGGAAGTCGAACGCCAGCGATCCGAGACATTCCTCAACGCCGTTGTTGAAAACCTGCCTTCTATGTTGTTCGTCAAAAATGCCGAGACACGCGCTTACGAGATGTTTAACCGCGCCGCGGAGGAAATGACCGGTCGGCTGTAGAAGATGTCATCGGATATACCGATCCGGAGATTTTCCCGGATCGGGGCAAGGCCTATCGCCGGCGTGAAGATCGTGTCGTCAAGACCGGAAACATCTCCGTCTTCGAAAATGATTTCGAAGGCGCAGACGGCAAAATGCACCGAATCCGGACCAAACGGGTTCTTGTCGAGGGGGTGGACAGGTCATCTTTCATTCTGGGAATTTCCGACGACATCACGGTCCGGCATCTTGCCAAACAGAAAATGGCTCATCTTGCCTTGCACGATTCCCTGACGGGTTTGCGAAATCGGGCCGGCATCGCGAGAGATTTCGAGGAGTTGCCAACCGGGCCGGTGAAGGAATCCACCGCAGTGCTGGTTATCGATCTTGACCGGTTCAAGGCAGTCAACGATCTGTATGGACATCCGATCGGCGATGAACTGTTGTCGCTGATCGCCGGTCGCATTCTCGAATTACTGCCGAACCGTGGTGCCGCAGGACGCATGGGCGCCGACGAATTTCTTGTGATCATTCCAGGTCGCAATTCGAACCATCACGCTGCCCGCTTCGCGCGCGCCTTGATCGACGCCTTCAACGAACCTTTTGTCATCGATGATGAGCGCATTCATATCGGAGTCAGCATCGGCCTGTCGATGAGCAAGCGAGACGGAGACGACTTCGAAAGCCTGTGCCAAAGCGCCGACCGGGCGCTTTGCCGGGCCAAAGAGACCGGTAGAGGCAAGTTTTGCTTCTTTGATCCATTGATGGACGCGGCTGTCACCGACCGGAGGGAACTGGAAAAGGATCTGCGAGCCGCAATGGCAGCTGACCAAATCAGAATTCATTTCCAGCCGCTGGCATCTTTGGCGACCGGCCAGATCGAGAGTTTCGAAGCGCTTGCCCGGTGGAATCATCCAAAGCGGGGTGCAGTAAAGCCAGAGACATTTATTGCCGTCGCCGAAGAGAGCGGCCTGATTGTCGAGCTGGGCGCACATATTCTCGATATGGCGATCAGCGAGGCGGCAAGTTGGGACCGGCCGCTTCGTGTTGCCGTCAATCTGTCGCCCGCTCAGTTCCAGAATGACAATCTGTTGAACGTCGTCGGCGAAGCGCTGGAAAAATACGCATTTGATCCGACGAGGCTGGAACTGGAGATTACCGAAACTTTCCTGATCAGGGATACGCGCAAGGCGATGGAAACGCTCAATCAATTGCAGCAACTGGGCGTCAAGATTGCGATGGATGATTTTGGTACCGGTTATTCCTCGCTAAGCTATCTGCAGATGTTCGCTTTCGACAAGGTCAAGATAGACCGGTCGTTCATCCGGGATATGACGGAAAACCCGCAGTCGCTCACCATAGTACAGGCGATTATCGGGCTGGGAAAAGGCCTCAACCTGCCCGTCGTCGCGGAGGGTGTGGAGACGGAAGAGCAACTCGCGGCCTTGCGGCGGGAAGGCTGTGCGATGGTGCAGGGATTTGGCATAGGAAGGCCGCAGCCGATCGAATATTTCTACGGTATTATCATGAACCCCGGTTCAACGGCTGTTCTACGCCAGAAAACGGCAGCATGATGGTCCGGTTTGCCTGGATCTGGATGGCGCACGTTACACTGGGCCAGAATGTAGTTACCGCCCGGATACCAGCTTCCGGAGATACAAGCGTTTACCAATCTGCAACACCTCGCATCTATATCTATGGATGAAATAGTTAAGCGAGAAGAAATCACGAATGGAAGTCGATACATCCATCGGTAATGAAAATCAGGGCATGCCAGCTTCTCGCCCGGGTTCTCGGGGCTTCCTTGGCAAGATCGGGTCCCGGATCGGATCGCAGGCGCCGGCTGATACATGCAGTCTCGCAGCGTCCGAAGCTCTTCTTCTGCTGCAAAATTATGAAGAAAGCCGGCAAGGCTGGTTCTGGTCGACGGACGCATCCGGAAATCTCACCTATATAACGGAATCTGTTGCCGCGGTGCTGGGCAGCAAATCGGTAGACCTGATCGGAAAACCGATTGCCTCGCTGTTCCTCAAGCCGGTCGACAATGATGCCGGTTCCCGGTCCCTGCCATTCATCTTCACCAAGAAAATGCAGTTTAACGCCCTTGAGGTGCAGGCCGGCAACTCAGCCGACGAGTGTTGGTTCTCGATATCCGGCAGACCCCATTATGACAAATCGGGTAATTTTCTGGGCTTTCGGGGCAGCGGCAACGACGTAACCGCGCAACGCAGAGCATCGGAGGACACTTCCCGTCTGGCGATGTTTGATTCCCTCACCGGCCTTGCCAACCGGGCCAGCATGGCAAAGAAACTGGAAGCCATGCTCGCGGCCTACAGGCAACAGAAGCGGACCTGTGCCGTGATGCTGGTCGATCTCGACCGGTTCAAGCAGATCAATGATACATTGGGCCATCCGGCGGGGGACGCATTGCTGAAACAGGTGGCGGAGCGGCTTCTCAAGATCGTCGGTGACAGCGGTGAAGTCTGCCGGCTGGGGGGTGACGAATTCCAGATAATGTTGCCCGATTGTGATGATCGGGGAACTTTGGGAGATCTCGCTAGTAAAATCATCAGCAGCCTTTCCCAGCCCTATTCGGTCGATGGCCACCGGTGCATCATCGGGGCCTCGATCGGCGTTTCTGTTGCCCCGTTTGACGGGCTTTCGAGCGACGATATCGTGAAAAGCGCCGATCTCGCTCTCTATGAGGCGAAAGGCAATGGTCGCGGACGATTCCGCTTCTATTCCAAGGACCTGAAGCAATCCGCCGAAGACCGGCGTTTGCTGGAAGAAGATTTGCGCGACGCGATAGCAAAGGATGAACTGGAACTCGCCTACCAGCCGATCGTCAACACCAAGACCAATATTGTCGAGGGTTTCGAAGCGCTGATGCGCTGGAACCATTCGGAACGCGGCCAGATTTCTCCGGCACTGTTCATACCGATTGCCGAAGAAGCCAATCTCATTTGGGAATTGGGGGAATGGGCGATTCACAAAGCTTGTGAAGATGCAGCCAAATGGCCGGGAAAGGCCGGGGTCGCGGTGAATGTTTCGGCAAGCCAGTTTGCCAATCATCATTTTCCCGCAATAGTCGACGCGGCGCTCAGCGCATCGGGCCTGTCTGCCGAACGGCTCGAGCTCGAGATCACCGAAGGCGTGTTCATGGCCGAAAGCAATGAAACGAACGCCATGTTCGAGGCGCTCAAGAGCAGGGGTGTCCGTCTGGTTCTGGATGATTTCGGAACCGGCTACTCGTCGTTGAGCTATTTGCAGACAGCGCCTTTTGACAAGATCAAGATCGATCAAAATTTCGTACGTGGTGCAACGGAGCCGGGCTCGCGCAATGGCGCGATCATTACCGCCATTGTCGCGTTGGCGGAAGCCCTTGGAATGGATACGACGGCGGGCGGCATCGAGACGCTTGACGAAATTGACCTGATCAACAAACTGAATGTCAGCCATGTTCAGGGTCACGTCTACAGCAAAGCGGTCAGCAACGAGGCGCTTGTCGAAAATCTGGAGGGCGGAAGCTGGACGATCGAACCGTCCGGTCCGGTCCATCATCGCAACGACCGTCTGTCGATGTACCGCAAGGTGCGTATGATCCATGAAAATCATGTCTATTCCATCGTCATTCGCAACCTGTCGGTCACCGGCGCTCTGGTTGACGGATTGTACAATGTACCGGTTGGAACAAAATTCGTGATCGACTTTGGTGATGGACAGCTTGCGGTTGCGACGGTCAGCCGGTCGAGCGGCAATCAGCAGGGGATCGAATTCGAAACGCGACTGGTCAGTGACGGCAATGGCGGACTGTGCACAAGCCGACGCGTATCGCCCTATCTGATCGCCGAAGCCGGTCTGGAAGTCCCCAATATGCCCGCGGGATATGTTCCGACGACGAAAATCGACAAGGATTCGCTTTCGGTCCCCGCGTTCAGCACCGTCGCAGACTGGAAAGCTACCCAGATCAAGCCAAAATAAGCGGGAATTTCCGGTCGCAAAGTCCCCGACCCGCTTTCATCCGCGAATATTCAAAATGCCCGCGTAATACCTATCTCGGTGGCAACGCGATCGAAATCATAGATGCCGACGGTGGACTTGTTTCGCTCGTAGGAAAGGCGGAGCAGGGGGGCAAAGCCCTTGAACGTGAATTGCCGGAATGTGCTGCTGAGCGAAATATTGTAGCGATCGTCGATCCGTCTGCGCGGGAACAGGAACAGCCGCTTGTCGGCCTCCAGATGGCTGTAACCCAGTGAGCCGACGACCGTGGTTTTGCCCAGTTCCCGATAAGCGAAAATGCTGACCGAGCCGGAGGCCGTTGCATAGCCGGGATCGAGCAGGTCCTGGCGCACCGCGTTGACCGACAGTCCCGCGCCGAATTTCGCCGATATCGCCCGTTCGTAAGATAGCGACGCTGCATAGATTTCGCCGTCTTGCAGATCATTGCGGTGGTTGTTGCTGTGGCCGATAGAGCCGTTGAACGTCGCCTGGGCCTTGTTGCCCATCGGATGTTGAACGTTGACTGCGACGTTGACGGTGTCCGCATAAGGATCGTTACCGTACCAGCGATAGCTGTAACCCACACTCGGGCTGATCCGGTCTTTACCCGATCGCATTTCCGGGCCTGCCTGAATGCCGAGCGAAATGTCGTTGAACTGGCTTTTCTTGTAGAGGTCACCATCACCGGAAATCCGGACGAGCAGATTGGACCGCTTGTCGATTCCGGTGCGAAAATAGGCTTGTCCTTTCAGCGACAATCCTATGCCCGACTGCGCCTGCGCGTCTTCCGACAGATCAAATTGGGCGATGATCGTGTCGAGTGTCGTCGACTGGGTCGCGCGGTTGATATTGCTATCCGGCGCGAGGGCGATCTCGACCGACAGGCCGAAAGGCTTCCGCGAGCGCAACGCACTGGTGTAGATGCTGACCAGTCGGGCCACCTCGGGCGGCAGACCGGAAGCCTGCGCCTGACGCAACTCACGGGCCGCGCCCGACATGTCGCCCATCAGCGCCAGGATGCGGGCCAGTTCCAGTCGGACCCGGGCGGCATCGGGTTTCTCGTCGAGTATCTGGCGCAGCAGAACGGCGGCATCGGTGTTGCGATTCTGACCCGCAAACATCAGCGCGAGGCGAAAACGCGCTTCGGTGCGTAATTCGAGATCCGGGTTGGAGCCAAGGGCGCGGTAGGCGGTTTCGGCTGTCTGATAGTCGCCACGGTCGCGCGCTTCATCGGCGAAAGCGAAGAGTTGAGATACCGACATATCGATCGACGACAGCTGTTGTTGCTGTGCATGTGCCGGAACCAATGCGACAATGGGGACAGTTGCGCAGGCGATTGCGAATAGCCTGACCGGTGAACAATGGGGCAAGTTCTATGTTCCGAACAATAATTTACTGGTAAAGGGGCAAAGTGAACTTACGGTCCTTTGGCACCGGCAACGGCGCCATATATCGAGAAATTCTCGACGGTTCCATCCAGATTGCCGTTGCCGTTGAGAACGAAAACATAACCGAATTCCGATGCGGCAGGGCCGAAGAATGAACCGGAAAACGCTCCGGTTGTAAAAATGCTGTCGGTAGTAAAATCGCCATCAAAACTGGATCTCCGTTATTTAGCGGCTCTCTGTTCCTTCTTCACTGTCGGGGGAACTGTAGCGCCGGTACTAATATGGCCCCCGTAAAATTCTCGGTACCGGCGTGACGATTTATTGCTTGATGCCGTATACATATCCCGACGCGGCCAGATCACCAAAGGCGCCGTTGACCGTCCGGAGATCATATACATAGCCGAACTCCAGCGCCTGCGGCCCGAAAAAGGCCCCGAAGAAATTGCTGGAGCCCAGGGACACAGAGCCGCTAGCCGGTGAAAAGGAACCACCAAATGTATTTGCTCCTGCATTCAACAGGCCGGTGCCGTTGAATATGCCCAGCGCAACGTCAGGTTGTCCTGCGGTGGGGCCGCCAGTCAACGGGTTGAATAAGACTCCGGTCAGCGTCAGATCGGTTGCAATCGCACCGGTGGCAAAATCCGCCGACAATGTTGCGGTGGAATGGGACAAGTCGTAAAAAACCGGCGCAGCGGCAGCAGAAGCGGTGGACGCGACACCGCCAACCCCCGCTTTATAGGTAGCACTGCCGGTGGTGGGAACATCGCCGGTCTTGGTCGAAACGCCCAGCATCGCAAATGCGAAGACGTTCGGCGTTGAAGTTGTACCCGTATTCCATGCGCTGATCCGGGTGTAGGTCAACGGAACGCTGTTCACCTTGGGAACGCTGATGATGAAGACATTGGGCTGGCCGGCAGATGGCTTGCTGAAGATCAGCGCATCGGCATCATTTCGCGTTATTTCGCTTTGTACGAAGGTCTGGCTATGCGTGACTGGCGCACCGGTTGCGACATTCAGCACGCCCGAAACGGTGTAGCTGTTGTTGGTCGCGTCAAAGTCGATTGTATAGCCGCTGCCAAAAGCCTGGGAGGGAGAATTTATCGCACCTTCACCACTCGATACAATAGGCATCGTTACGGAAGCCGTCTGGAAAACCCGGTCTCCGGTCAGGTCGGCAAATTTGGTATAGGTGGGTCCTGGTGTGGGTGTGGGTGTGGGTGTTGGTGTCGGGGTGGGAGTCGGCGTAGAAGCAACGCCTCCTCCGCTTCCGCCACAAGCGGAGAGAGTCAACATGGCGCCCAAAAGTAATATTTTCTTCACGACAATCTCCCCAACTCGACATGGTGTCAATATTGACTGGATTGGCTCATTTAAGGGAGCTGTCAATAGTATAAATGATTCAATATTTCATCTATACGTATTTTGGACATTTTTTGGCGTAAGTACTCGTTTTTAGCGTGGATCAGGGCCGGGCTCCGATCCTGCCCGAGCATCAACGTCCTGCTTCACAGCGGGCAGGGATATCATGTCTGCGTGAGGAGCTATTTTTTCCTGTTTAAAAATCCGAACATATCACCGCCGATTTTGCGCATCTGGATTTCTTCCGCGCCTTCGGTGATCCGGTAACGGCGATGGTGCCGGTAGATATGTTCAAATGGCTTGTGGCGGGAATAGCCCATGCCGCCATGGACCTGCATCGCGCGGTCGGCGGCGTCGCAGCACAGGCGGTTTGCGCGATAGTTGCACATGCTGACCTGGGCGGAGAGATATTTTGCGACATCGGGTTTCGGCATGGTGTCCATCTTGGCCGCGGTCGCGTAGATCAGCTGGCGGAGCATCGCGGCCTCGGTGTGCAGTTCGACCAGCGGGAACTGGATGCCCTGATTGACCGATAAAGGCTTGCCGAACGGTTTGCGTTCTCCGGCATATTTGACCGATTCATCGATGCAATATTGCGCCGCGCCAAGCGAGGAGGCCGCCTGGCGGATTCTGTTCTCGTGGACGAAATGCTGCGCGCAGGCGAGGCCCATGTCGAGATCGCCGAGCACCGCATCGGCGGGAATCCAGACATTGGTGTAGGAACATTTCGGGTGATCGGTGGGCATGTTGAATGTCCACATATATTCGCCGATCTCGAAGCCTTCGGCATCGACCGGCACGATGAAGCAACCGATGCCCCTGGCATCGCCGTCCTTGCCGCTGTGCCGGGCAAAGGTCATGACGTGCGAGGCCTTGTGCAGGCCAGTGGTCCACATCTTGTTGCCGTTGATCAGCCAGCCGTCGACGCCATCGCGGGTTTCGCGAACCGCTGTTGTGTCCATCCAGGTTGCGTCCGAACCGTGATCTTCCTCGGTCAGACCGAAACACCAGCCCATTTTTCCGGCCAGCATCTCGGGAATATAATCACGCTTTTGCTGCTCGGTGCCAAAGTCACGGAGCATCAGTGGCTGCACCAGATTGCCGACAATCGAATTCTCATTCTGCAGGTCATTGTGCAGGCCCAGCCCCTTGTGGGCAAGATGCTCACGAATCCGCGCCATGCCGAGATTGGTCCCGTCCTGGCCACCGAATTCCTTCGGTAAGGCATAGCGATAATGGCCGGCGGCATCGGCGATTTGCCGCATCTCGACCAGCAGCGCTTCCCATTCCTCTGTCGGTAATCCCTGATTTTCCCAGTTTGTTCGCGCATCTTCGCGTCGATGATCGAAGAAACGGATATTGTCATCGCGCTGCTCGACCGGCTTGATCTCGGCCTCGATAAAGGCGTCCAGCACGTCCAGATAATCTTCAATTTCCTGTGGAATTTCGAATGCGGTCATGATGGTCTCCATTTTCTGAGCGCGACCTTCAGGCCGGCATATTTGGGTTGATCGATGGACAGTCGTTCCAGCGCGGATAGCCGCAGATGGTCCCAGACAGCCGAACTGGTGATCGCAATGTCACCTTGTGAAAGGCCGGCGCAAAGCTGTCGATGGTCATAACCGATAGCGGCGAGCCTGGCGTTGGCGGCATCGCGGAACCCCGGGCCCCATTCGGCCTGTCGCCGCGCGATACCGAGCGCATTGCCGGCGACGCGGGACTGGAATTTGTCATGTCCTTTCAGGCCGGGCAGCACCTGCTTTGCATTCCATTCGTCCAGCGCCGTCAGCAGTTCGCCATAACCGGTCTCGCCGGTCGTGCTTTCCGGTTCGGGAACCGACCAGTCGAGCGGCGTGGCTATGCTATCGGGCAGAATTTCCTCGAACAGCAAGGCCAGATCGACTTCCACTTCGGACACGCGGCGGCCGATCACGGTGCGCTCCAGCGAGCGGTCGCCATGGCTGCGCCAGATCTGTCCCATCACCATGCACGCGACACCCCACCAGAGTGTGGAATAGATCAGCCAGAAGCGGAAGCGGTCGGGATCAACCTCTGCTCCGCTGGCGTCGGCATAGGCTGCCAGAAAGGCCTCCGCGCTGTTGAAACCGCCGGCTTCCTGTTCGTAATGGCCGAATCGCCAGCTCGGTGTGCACAGATAGGCAAGGTCCTGCACCGGATCGCCCAGCCGGACGAGTTCCCAGTCGAGCACTGCGGAAAGCCCCTGATGGTCGATCATCAGATTGCCCATGCGAAAATCGCCGTGCACAAGATATTTGTCACTGGCGTCAGGTGCATTTTGCTCGAGCCAGTGGAATGCATATTCGTAAATCGGTATCTGGCCGCCGATCTCGTGATATGTGTTTTTCTGGACCTCGATCAGTTTAGCAGGAGAAAAATATTCCAGAGAGGCGGGCAGGGAAGCCTGCGGAATCTTGTGGATCGCCGCCAGTTCACGCGCGCATTGCTCAGTCAGTTGTGCTTCGGCTTCTGCAAATTCGGGATTGCCGAGAATTTTATGCGGCAGGGTTTCTCCCTCTGCCTTGATCATGATGAAGCCTTCGCCGAGTCCATCACCGGACTCCAGTCGTCCTCGAACCTGTGGAGCGGTCACTCCGGCGCTGCAGGCAAGTTCGATGATATCCGCTTGCGTAGCGAGCGGGATGGCGCGCAAGCCGTCGTCATCCGAAGAAATTCCGCCGGGCAGGCGGCGCAGGACATACTCCTCGTCACCATAAGAGAAGGACCAGCTTTCCATGCTCGCCCCGCCGGAGAGCCTCTGCACGTCGCCAAGTTCACCGCCTGCGCCAAAGGTTTTGGTGCAGTATATTGCCAGTCTTTCCCGGAATGTTTCATCGCTCATGACAGGGGTTTAATCAGACGATTAAAAATACGCAATGCTTTTACCGCGTGACAGCGATGCTTGCATGACCGGTCAATCCTCCCTAATTCCGCATCACAAATTGTAACTGGGGGTCATCATGCGCGCATTTATTTTTCCGGGACAAGGCAGCCAGGCGGTTGGCATGGGCAAAGCGCTTGCCGAGGCGAGCAGCACCGCTCGCGAAGTGTTCGAAGAAGTCGATCACGCGCTGGAGCAAAATCTGTTCGAATTGATGTGTAACGGTCCGCTGGATGAGCTGACACTGACCGAAAATGCGCAGCCGGCGATCATGGCCAATGCCATCGCGACCCTGCGGGTTATGGAAAAGGATGGCGGCAAGTCGCTCGGCGATCTCTGCTCCTATGTCGCCGGCCACAGCCTTGGCGAATATACCGCACTGTGTGCTGCCGGAGCCTTGAACCTGACGACGACCGCAGAATTGCTGAAACTGCGCGGCCTGTCGATGCAGAAGGCAGTGCCGGTAGGCGAGGGCGGCATGGCGGCCTTGCTGGGTGCCGATATCAAAAAGGCTTCGGCGCTGGCCAATGCCTCGTCCCAGGGTGAAATCTGCACG
>JBALUX010000093.1:0-11413 GCA_036963725.1 Parasphingorhabdus sp.
TCTTCCGGCGGAAAGCCGATGCCGGTCAGCAGCTTGTAGGCGCGTTCGCAAATTTCGATCTTGCGCTCTTTTGTGTCTGCCTGCCCTGTTTCATCAAATGCCATCACGACGACAGCGGCACCATAAGCCATGCATTTGCGTGCGTGGTTGAGAAACTCCTCCTCGCCTTCCTTCATCGAAATCGAATTGACGATCGGCTTGCCGGACACGCATTTCAAACCTGCCTCAATCACCGACCATTTGCTGCTGTCGATCATCACGGGAACGCGCGCGATATCGGGTTCGGCGGAGATCAGCTTGAGAAAAGTGGTCATCGCGTGATGCGCGTCGAGCAGGCCCTCGTCCATATTGATGTCGATCACCTGCGCGCCGTTCTCGACCTGCTGGCGAGCGACTTCCACCGCTGCTTCATAGTCATCGTTGAGGATGAGCTTCTTGAAGCGGGCGGAGCCGGTAACATTGGTGCGTTCGCCGATATTGACGAAATTGGTGGAAGAGAGCTGTGTCATAATATTGTGATGTTATCCGTTGGTCTCGACCGGAGCCGAGCGACAATTATTTTACGCAATAGGTGCCGCGCCACGCGCGACCCGAAAGAAAATTCTTGTTCAGGCCGCCATGGTAAATGGCTCCAGTCCCGAGAGACGCGTCCGCACAGTGACCGCCGGTATCTTGCGCGGTTCCTGGTCGGAAACGGCACCGGCAATGGCTGCAATATGCTCCGGCGTCGTGCCGCAGCAGCCACCGACGATATTGACCAGACCGTCTTTCAGCCAGTCGCCGATCAATTCCGCTGTCTCATCCGGCATTTCGTCATATTCACCCAGATCATTGGGCAGGCCGGCATTGGGATAGGCCATGATCAGGCAATCCGCCTCCTTCGACAGCATCGCCAGATGCGGTCGCAGCTGGTCGGCACCGAAAGAGCAGTTGAGTCCGATAGTTAGCGGCTTGAGATGCCGGGTCGCGTGCCAGAAAGCCTCGACCGTGTGGCCGGACAGGTTTCGCCCGGACAGGTCGGTCAGGGTCATCGATATCATCAACGGCACGTCGCGGCCGCTCGCTTCGGCGGCTTCCATGGCCGCCATGCCGGCACATTTGGCATTCAGCGTATCAAAGATGGTTTCGATCAATAGAAAATCGACGCCGCCATCGATCAGCGCATCGCATTGGTCGCGGTACACGCCTTTGAGATAATCATAATCAATCTCCCGGAAACCCGGGTCGTTCACGTCAGGTGACAGGGACAAGGTCTTGTTCGTCGGACCGACAGAACCGGCGACAAAGCGTGGCTTGCCATCCTTGGCTTCGGCCTTGTCGCAAGCTGCCCGCGCAATTTCAGCCGATTTGACGTTCAGATCGCGAACCAGATGTTCACAGCCATAATCCGCCTGACTGATCACGGTGGAGCTGAACGTATTGGTTTCGATAATGTCGGCACCGGCCTCGAGATAGGACGTATGAATGGCTTCGATGATATCCGGCCGGGTCAGGCTGAGCAGATCATTATTGCCCTTCTGGTCATCGGTCAGGTCGAGACTGCCGCGATAATCCTCTTCACCAAGACGATAATTCTGGATCGCCGTGCCATAGCCGCCATCGAACACCAAAATGCGTTCAGCGGCCAGTTTCGTCAATTGTTCGCGCGGGCTGGTCATGCCGCTTTCTCCTGTTGTGCGTCGCCCGGTCGTTTGCCGAGCAAATGGCAAATGGCGTAGCTGAGTTCGGCTCGGTTGAGCGTGTAAAAATGGAACTGGCGTACACCGCCGGCATAAAGCTTGCGGCAGAGTTCCGCCGCTACCGTGGCCGCGATCAATTGCCGGGCCGAGGGATGGTCATCCAGCCCTTCGAACAGATCGTTCATCCAGCCGGGAATTTCCGCGCCGCACATGCCGGCGAACTTGCGGGTCTGGGCAACATTGGAAACCGGCAATATACCGGGCACCAACTCCGCGTCGATACCGGCAGCGCCCGCCGCATCACGGAACCGGAAAAAGGCTTCTGCGGTGAAGAAAAACTGGGTGATCGCCCGGGTCGCGCCTGCGTCCAGCTTGCGCTTGAGATTGTCGAGATCGCTTTGCGGGCAGTCCGCTTCCGGATGGGTTTCCGGATAAGCGGCCACCGATATTTCAAACGGAGCAATATCGGTCAGACCCTTCACCAGTTCCGCTGCGCTGGCATAGCCTTGCGGATGCGGCTCGAAAGCCTGGCCTGCTGATGGCGGATCCCCGCGCAAAGCGACAATATGGCGAACACCGGCATCCCAGTAGGACTGGGCAACCTCGGCGATCTCCGCCTTGCTGGCGCCGACGCAGGTCAAATGGGCTGCGGCGGGAATGTTGGTTTCCTTGGCGATTCTGGCCACTGTAGCATGGGTGCGTTCACGCGTGGTGCCGCCAGCGCCGTAGGTCACGGATACAAATCTAGGGCTGAGCGGTTCAAGCGTGACAACGCTATCCCACAAGGTCTTTTCCATCTTGTCCGATTTCGGTGGAAAAAACTCGAACGAAACATCCGCATCGCCACTCAACCCGGCGAAGAGCGGGGCATCAAGCGCCCTTTTGGCCTCTTCCAGTTCGATCAGGCCCATCGGCCGCGTTGGATTGTTCATGCTGATGCTCTTTTCAAATTTTTGGTTCGCGAGGGCAATTTGTCGGAATCGGGATGCAGGCTGGGGACGGTAGCTTTTTTGGCGACCCATATTTTTACCGTCAGTTCACCACCATCAAGCGTTCTGGTCTGCACCAGTTCGAGCTGCGAGGCAGAGAGCCAGTGTTCCATGCTGTCGTCGCTAAAGCCGAGCCGTGCGTGCGCATGTTCGGTGCGCAGATCTTCCCGGTCATGGGCGGCAAAATCCGCGATCAGGACAATACCATCGGGCTTCAACACCCGCGACACTTCCACCAATACCGCTTCCGGATGTTGCGCATAATGCAGAACCTGGTGGAGAATGACACTGTCAACCGCGCCATTGGCCAGCGGCAGATTGTTGAAGTCGCCTTGCTTCAACTCTGTTTTCTGCACCAGATCGGATCCGCTGACGGTTTCGCTCTCGAGCAATTTGGCCCGTGCCAGCCGCAGCATTTCGGGACTATTGTCAATCGCTACGACCGATTGCGCCGAGGCGCCGAACAGTTCGACCATCCGCCCAGTCCCGGTTCCGATATCCAGTAACTTGCCAAGCGGTGCATCGCGCAGCAAGGCGAGCATTGCCCGCTCGACTTCCTCTTCGGGCAAATGGAGAGAGCGTATGGCATCCCATTCTTCGGCGTGGGCGGAGAAATAGCGCTCGGCCATTTCGGCGCGTGCCTTGCGTACCAATGACAGCTGTGCCTGATCCTGCATCGCCTGTTCGGACTTCGCGACCTTGCCCGACCGAAAAATGCGTCCCAATATTTCAAGCTCGGATGCCGGCCCGGGTTTCAGAAACACCCAGCTGCCTTCTTTCCGGCGTTCTGCCAGTCCCGCTTCATCCAATATTCTGATATGCCGGGAGATGCGCGGCTGACTCTGGTCGAGAATTTGCGCCAGTTCGCCGACGGCCAGCTCCATCTTTTGCAGCAAAAGCATGATTCGCAACCGTGTAGGGTCGGCGAGTGCTCTGAATATGTTCAAGATATGATCCATGTCGAATAGCTATATAAAGAAATCTTTATATCTGGTCAATCGGCTTGATCTTCCGCCTTTGGCTTTTATTCCCGATCACAAGTCTAGGAGAATTTACACGTCAGATATTGCCGAATCAGGTTCTTCATTGCGTTCATTCGGTCATATCGCTAAAGGTAGGCACCGCAGGCCAGAGGAGGTAAAAAACTCCCCGCCGGCTTGGTTTTTGAGGATTAAAATAGAGGGTTACCCCAATGAAAAAAGTTACAACATCGATCGTTCTGGCCGCTGCACTTGGCCTAGCTGCTTGCTCCGGCGCAGACAATGCCGAAACCGGTGCTGAAGAAGCAGTAGAAGGCACGGAAGCGACGGCTGAAGAAGCTGCTGCTGATGCCATGGATGCTGCTGAAGGCGAAGCTGACGCCATGGGCGAAGCCGCCGCTGAAGCAACTGCCGAAGCTGCTGATGCCGCTGGTGAAGCTGCTGTAGCCGCTGGCGAAGCTGCTAAAACGGCCGGCGCTGCTGCCAAGGATGCTGCAAACAATGCAGTAGACAAAGCTGCCGCTGCTGCAAAAGACGCAGTCAACTAAGCTTTTCAAAATTTATCAGAAAAGGGCTGTCTTCGGACGGCCCTTTTTTTTGTCTTTGGTCCAGCCCGAACAGGGTTTATGGAGATGTCATGAAAAGCATCTTCAGCGTCATGATACTGGCCGGACTGGTCGCCTGCGGCCCGGCACAAAATGATCCCGGCCCCGGCGGTGTGACCGTCGGCGAAGCAAAAGCGCTGGATGAAGCAGCGGAAATGCTCGACGAGCGCAATGCGCCGCCCGAACTGACGGAAAACGATACCGTCAGCGGGACTGAAGGCGAATAGCTTCAGCCCGGGTGATAGCGGCCCACGGCCCGCGTTACCGCCTGCATCAGACGCATGCGCTCGGGGATCGAAGCGGTCGTGTCGCCCAGCATCACCACCACGGCATAGCGGGTTCCGTCCGGCGCGGTCATGATACCGATATCATTATATCCGGTTGCCACCGACCCGAGAACCTGGCCGGTGCCGGTTTTGTGCAGAAATTCCCAGCCCGCCGGCACGCCGGCCTTCAGCCGGTTCGGGCCGCTTCTTGTCCGTTTCAATATCGACTGCAGCAATTTGGTGGAATTGGCAGAAAGCAGTTCACCGCGGGCCAGTTTGTCCAGCGCGCGCACAATCGCACGCGGACTGGCTCCATCAACAGGATCGGCCAGATAGGCATCGAGAGACTGCCGCCGCTGCTCTACCGGTATCCTGGCACGGGCTGCATAGAATGTCCGGCGGTAGGACAAGTCCTGCTTCCATTCCATCCCGGCAATCCCGCTCTGCAAAAGCCGCTCGCCCGGACCGAAGCGAATTTTGCCGAGATCGTTTTTCGCGATGAACTTGCGGACAGCCTCGGGCCCTCCGGCATGCCGGAGAAGGGAGTCGTTCGCGGTGTTGTCGCTGCTCGCCAGTGCCTTTTCGAGCAGCGTGTAGACGGATTTTACCACCGCGCCTTCCCGTTCCACTTCAACCGCCATCGGTTGATGGAAAACCGTAAGATCTTCCTTGCCGATGCGGATCGGGTCGGACAGGGATGCGCGGCCCTGATCGATCTTGTCGAGCATGGTCATCGCGACCCAGAGCTTGGAAACGCTCTGCTGAGGAAAATATTCATCAATCCGGTGGCCGAATTCCCATTCGCCGTCGATCCGTTTCACGGCGATCCCGGTCTTGCCGGGGAATGTCCGCCAGAGCTGATCGATCTCCCGGACCAGCGCAGGGTTGGGTTGTTCGCGTGCAGTGTCGGTGCTCGGTGGCGCTGACGGTGCCCGATTCTGATAGATGGGCGGTGGCGCGTTGTCCGTCCCGGCTGCCGGCCGGTTCGAGGCAGACACACAGGCGGCCAGTGTGACGGTCAGCATCAGGGTCAATAAATGCCGGAAATGTCTCATGAGCGGGCGATCATCTGCTGTTGGAATGTTCATAGACCCTTCTAACTACGCGGTCCTGTCTGAACAGGGGCAAAACTGCCTATTGCGGTGAATGATTCTCCTGCTGCGACAGATTGCTCCGGCTGGTTGGCAAACCGGTTCATCCGGGCAAAGCTCTTCTATTTCACGATACCGAAATTGAACCGGCGGGTAACCCGATAGTCCAGTGTGTTCACGACGAAATAGGATATTGTCCAGCGCAGCCGATTGAGAAACGTGCGGCGGGATTTGTGCAGCGCAGGGGTGATGGTTTCGCTATGTTCGTGCAGGATATCGATCACGCTACGCGCATGGCTGGCAAAACCGGCATCGTCGATCCGCAACATCATTTCCACATTGATGAACAGGCTGCGCAAATCGAAATTTGCCGAACCAACATAGACCGCATCATCGACCACCACCAATTTCGTATGGAGGCGTCTGGGTTGAAATTCGAAAATCCGCGCATGCCGCCTCAGCAAATAGCCGTATAGCAGCCGGCTTGCCCCCATGGTCGCGCCATTGTCGGTTTTGCCGGGCAATATGATCCGGCTTTGCCCGCCGCGCTTGGACAATCCGCCAATCCGCCGCAAAAGCCCTTGTCCCGGAGAAAAATAGGCGGAGACGAGATCAAGCCTGCTGCCAGTCTCCAGATCATTCTTGATCGCCCGCGCCCAGTGGCTCAGCCGATTGCTCGGGCCACCGAGAAGCCACTGGAACTGGCCGTTTCCGGCTTCCCAGTGCCGCACCATCTTCCGCAGCGAGCGCATATTGCCATTATCCTGATAAACCCACTTGGACAAAAGCCGATAATAGCTGGCGAGATTGGCGACCTCGGACCCCTTGATTTCGAGGCCGAGATCTTCCCAGCTCTTGTCGCTCTGTGCGCCATCCCCGGATTGTTGGTGCACGGCGAAATATTCGTCGGCGATATTGAACCCACCGATCAGGGCGCGGCAATCATCCGCGATAATCATCTTCTGATGATTGCGGACAAAATAGCTGGTGGAAAAACGCGGGCTGAAAACCCTGAATTTCCCCCCGGCCTGGACGAGAGGGTCAAAAAAACCGCGCGGCGCGCCGTTCGAGCCGAAGCTGTCGACCATCATTTCGACGGCAACGCCCCGCTCGCAGGCCGCTATCAGCAGGGCGAGAATTTTCCTGCCGATCAGATCGTCTTCGAACATGTAGAAGAACAGCTTGAGGCTTTCGTCGGCCCGTTCGAGCATGTGCACCAGCGCGGAAAGTCGCTCATCTGCCGCGCGAACCAGCCGCAACCGGTTCCCGCCGACTTCAAACCATTGCGCTTGTCCGGGTTGCCATAGCAGGTTGTTCACGGGGGTGCTTTCCATAGTCGCGGGGCATAGATTATCATTGCTACACCGACAAACCATTAGATTGGCGATTGGTTTCCAGGTCAATCGCTGCGAGAGTCCGGATTTGTTGACAAATCCCGCGCATCCCCCTAGATGCAGGCCTCTTTTCCTATAGTTTGCAGAATCAGGAGCGCCTTATGGCTCGCGTTACGGTTGAAGATTGCGTTGATAAAGTCACAAACCGGTTTGATCTGGTGTTGTTTGCTGCCCAGCGCGCACGTGAGATTTCAGGCGGCGCAGAGCTGACTGTTGATCGCGATCGCGATAAAAACCCGGTTGTCGCCCTGCGCGAAATCGCGGAAGAAACGGTCAAGCCGAAGGATCTGCAGGAAAGCCTGATCCAGTCGCTGCAGAAGGTTCTCATCGACGATGATGATACGCCGGATGAAATCGGTTCGATCAGCCAGTCAGCAGAAGCGCTTCGCCTCACGGCCGCTGCACCTCCACGCAGCGCCGGTGTCGCCGGAGATTACGGCCGCCGCTAAACGCTCTGCGGTCCGCCGCAGATATCATTGAGACAAAAGAAAAGGCCGCCGGGAATATCCCGAGCGGCCTTTTCTTTTGTTTCTTGCTCCGTTGCCGGACGGCGATCAGGCGCCTTGTGGTTTGGGATCGCCAAACGGGCCCTTCTTCTTGCGTCCCGCTTTCGGGATCGATGCGCCGACTGATGGTACTGCGGTCGGTTTGACGACACCACCATCCGGACGCTCGAACTTGCCGTGCTTGACTAGCTCGTCAATTTCCTCGCCCGACAAGGTCTCATATTCGAGCAATGCATTGGCAAGCGCGTGAAGCTGGTCATTATGCTTGGTCAGCAGATGTTTCGCCCGGTCATAGCTGTCATCGATCAGCTTGCGAATTTCGACATCGATTTTCTTCGCGGTCTCGTCTGACATATGCACGCGCTGGGATTGCGAATAGCCGAGGAAGGTTTCACCCTGTTCCTCTTCATATTGCAACGGTCCCATCTCGTCCGACATGCCCCATTGGGTGACCATGTCGCGGGCAAGCTTGGTGGCATATTGAATATCGCTGGAGGCGCCCGACGATACCTTGTCATAGCCGAAGATGATTTCCTCGGCGACGCGTCCGCCCATGGATACGGCCAGGTTCGCGTGCATCTTGTCGCGATGGTAGCTGTAATTGTCGCGCTCGGGCAGCCGCATGACCATGCCGAGAGCACGGCCGCGCGGAATGATTGTCGCCTTGTGGATCGGATCGGATGCTTCCTCGTGCACCGAGACAATAGCATGGCCCGCTTCATGATAAGCGGTCATCTTCTTCTCGTCGTCGGTCATCACCATGGACTTGCGCTCGGTGCCCATCATGACCTTGTCCTTGGCATCCTCGAACTCGCTCATCGCGACCATCCGTTTGCCGCGGCGAGCCGCCATCAGCGCAGCCTCGTTGACCAGGTTGGCCAGATCGGCACCGGAGAAGCCGGGTGTACCGCGCGCGATGGTGCGCGGATCGACATCGGGAGCCAGCGGAACTTTCTTCATGTGGACAGCAAGGATTTTCTCGCGGCCCTCGATATCGGGGCGCGGTACAACAACCTGCCGGTCAAAACGACCGGGACGCAGCAGGGCAGGGTCAAGCACGTCAGGACGGTTGGTAGCAGCGATGATGATGATACCTTCATTCGCTTCAAATCCGTCCATTTCCACCAGCAACTGGTTCAAAGTCTGTTCGCGTTCGTCATTGCCATTGCCGAGACCGGCACCACGATGGCGACCAACGGCATCGATTTCGTCGATGAAGACGATGCACGGTGCGTTTTTCTTGGCCTGCTCGAACATGTCACGGACACGGCTGGCGCCGACGCCGACAAACATTTCGACAAAATCGGAACCGGAGATAGAGAAGAAGGGCACGCCCGCTTCACCAGCAATCGCGCGAGCCAGCAGCGTTTTACCGGTACCAGGCGAACCGACGAGCAATGCGCCTTTCGGAATCTGGCCGCCGAGCTTGGCAAAGCGTCCGGGGTTTTTCAGAAATTCGACAATTTCTTCCAGCTCTTCGCGGGCTTCATCGATACCTGCGACATCCTGAAAAGTAACCTTGCCCTGTTTTTCGGTCAGCAGTTTTGCCTTGGACTTGCCAAAGCCCATGGCGCCTGAGCCGCTGCCTTTTTGCATCTGGCGCAGCACGAAGAAGGCGATGCCGAGGATCAGCAGGAAGGGCAGGGACTGCACGAGAATGATCTGCCAGATGCTGGCCTGTTCCTGTGCCTTGCCGCTATATTCGACGCCTTTTTCATCCAGCAGATTGACCAGCGACGGATCGCTGCCCACTGGCGTGGTGGAGAACATGTCGCCATTGGTCAGTTCACCGGTAATCTTGTCCGGCGCGATGGAAACGCTTTTCACGCTGCCTTCTTCAACCTTGTTGCGGAAGGAGGAATAGCTGATGCCCGTCGCCCCCTCGCTGGAGGCTCCCGCACCAAACATCGAAACGGTGAGCAGAAGCGCTACGATGACGCCAGCCCAGATGAACATGCTTTTCATCCAGGGATTGTCTTTGGGATCCTGTTCGTCATTCATTGCACATCTTGTCCTGTAATCATGGTTGCAGCGGATGAACGGCATCACGCCGCAATTTTATCTATGCCCTAAAGATAGTCCTTTTGCTGCGGATGACAATAAGAAGGCCAATGTTTTTACCGATCAGTGTGATCGGAGCGGGCCGGACTCGCGGCTGCGGCAAATAATCAGCTATTGCGGCGCTTCGGTGCAGGCTGGAAGCGCCAAACCGCTCCGCCCCGGCACAATATGTCGCCCAGAGTGACGGTTTCGCCTTTTTCCAGAGCGATGATTGTCTGGTCAATCTGGTTGCCGCGCGGAGATAGAGCTGGGTCACAAATGTGCAGGCATTTGAGCAATAACCGCCGTTGAAGCTCGTGAGGACAGTCGGTGTGCGAGAGAGTGCAGCCGACGTCCGTGGTTGCAAGATGGTCCGCGGCCAGCCGCTCGACCATCCATTCGATCGCCTCGCGTGCATCTCCCAGGGCGCTTGCGCTCTGGCTGGCAAGGCTGGTGTCAAATCCTTCGAGATCCTGAAGCGCGTTGCGCACCCGTACCCGGTCAAAGCCCTGATCGCGATTGGAGGGATCGTCGACCGCGTCCAGGCCATGGTTCGCGACATAGGCAATCAGTTCCGATTTCTGAAAATGGAGCAGGGGCCGGATGATGTCGGTCCGTTTCTCCCTGATTCCCGACATGCCGTCGATACCACTGCCGCGCAAGATGCGCATGATCATGGTCTCCAGCTGGTCATCGGCATGATGGGCGGTCGCCAGCCAGTGGATCCGGTTGTCTTTAATCCAGTCGTGCAGCAATCCGTACCGTGCGTGCCGTGCAGCGCTCTGGATGCTGCCACGGATCGGAACGACGGGTTGCAATATTTCGTGCGGGATGTCGCGTTCGCGACAGATGGCCGCTACAAATTCCGCTTCGGTGCGGGCGGCCGGACGCAGGCCGTGATCCACGGTCGCCGCGGCAATCCTGCCCGGACAGGCCTGAGACGCCAGCAGCAGCAGGGCCAGACTGTCGGGGCCGCCGGAAACGGCGAGCCCGAGCTTCTGATCATTCTCGGCAAATGCGGGAACCAGCCGGTCAAGCGCCGCCACAAAGCGTGTGTCGAGCGAGGCGGCTGCATCACCCATGATCTATTTGCAGTTGGCGGCGGCCTTGCCCGATGTCACGCGATCGGCAAGCCGGCCATTGGCGACTTCGGGATAGACATCCTGCATTTCCGCCAACACCCGGCAGGCATCAGTCTTCTTGCCCAGTTGCACCAGCGCGGTGCTCAGGAAATAGAGGCTGTCCGGTGCGCGTTCGCCGCGTGGTCTTTTCTGGTAATTTTCATAGAGAGCGACCGAGGCGAGCGCCGGCTTGCTATCGTCAAGATAGGCGCGGCCGAGCAGGTTCTGGGCGAAGCTCGCGCGCCGATGGGTCGGATGATCCTCGACCATTTTCTTCAGCTGAGCCTGCGCTTCAGGATAGAATTTTGCGTCCCACAGCCGATATCCGTAAATATAGGCATCTTCGGCGGCATCACCGGTTTCCGGCATGACGATTGCGGCAACGCCGACCACCCGCTTGGGATCAGGAGCAGCCTCTGCGGCCGGTTTCGGAGCAGAGCCGGTAGCACCGGCAGCCGGCGGGCCCGCTACACGTGCAGCGGCGGCAGCCATCCGGTCCTCGATTTTTTTGAGGCGAAAGCCGTTTTCCTCAACCTGGCCGGTCAGGTTGGCCAGACTGCGCTCCAGCGTGTCTACCCGGGCGATCAGGTCGCTGACGGCGGAAGTCGTGACCGCTGCCGCAGGCGATGCCGGGCCATTTCCCGCAGTGATTTCGGGTTCGAAATAGCGGGTCGAGCCGCCGGGAAACACCTTGCGCTGAACCGCCCGCATTTCCTGTTCGAGCCGGTCCACGCGCTTGTCT
>JBALUX010000094.1:0-11396 GCA_036963725.1 Parasphingorhabdus sp.
CGATATGGATATCCGAAGCCCCCTGTCTGGCCGCTTCAGCAATGATCCCGTTGATCAGCCGGATCGTCGGTGCATCATCGGCGCTGTCGAGCAAATCTTCGGCGCTCGGGATATCTCCCGCAATATCGTCCAGCCCCTTACCGGTCAGCGCCATGTCACCGGCCATGGCGGCAGCCGATCCGTCCATCGCATAATGGGCGCTGAGCAGCTTCTCGAACGCCTGACCGTCGACCAGTTCCACGTCAAAGGGCAGCGCCAGATAGCGCCGCACTTCCAGCAAGGCGGATGGGTCCGCGCCCTCGCGCATTGCTATCGTTGCCCGCTCGTCCTCCATCGAACAGATTATAACACCCTGATCGCGGGCATAGCTGTAGGGAAGGTCGAGCAGCAGCGCTTCGCTGTTAGAAAGGGGCCGGGATTTGTTCCCACCGGGTGATTTTTCGACCAGAGCGGGCATATTCATGGCATCAACCCGTCATTGGATCGAACGCCCTGCCCGGCTGGTCCGCCCCTATTCTTGCAGACTGTTGTCAGAAATCCGGTTATCACGACGCCCCGTCCTATCTTGCCCGTTACACTGGCTAGATCGCTAAGGTGACGCCTCCGCGACACTTAGGTGACAGATAGGTTACGCTTACGCCGCAATCTAGAATTTCGCCTTGATGCCGAGAGAGAAGCTGCGACCGAGATCATATTGCTGGTTGATGATCAGCACGTTTCCGGACTGGGTTTCCCGGAAATTTTCATTGGTCAGATTGCGGGCCTCGAATTTGATTTCCAGTTCCTGACCAGCAATGGTGACAGCTTCCCTTGCGACAAAGTCGAGCTTGAGACTGGGGCTTTGCACGACATCCGGATCAACCTGGCCACCGGTAATGGGACCACGTGTTGTCACCCTGTCACTCGCGTAGCTTAGCAGGAATGTATATTGCGAGAGCCGTTCGGTATTCTCGATTCCCAGCTGGATATTGGCCAGATGTTTTGACTGGCCGGTCAGTGGCCGACCATCGACAAATACCTGGCTGGCCGGACGAACGCCCAGAGTATCGTCCAGAACCGTCGTGTCATTGGCGCCGACTTTCAGCTCCGAGTCGGTATAGGTATAATTGGCAATCGCCACGAACCTTCTCAATGCCAGAAAATCAGAACTTCCCAGACCGTCGAGCGGGAAATATTTCAACAGTTCGATCTCCGCACCATATAACTGGGCTTCCGGCGCATTGGCAAAAGTCGTCTGGAAGCTGGAGCTACCGCCCGGAATGAAGGCCACGGGTTCGATCGGATTATCGATCTTCTTGTAGAAACCGGCAAGCAGAAGCCGTTCACCGTCACCGAAATAATATTCTACGCGGGCCTCGGCATTGAATAGCTGGCTGTCTTCGAGAAACGGATTGCCCGAGAATATCCGGCCGGAATCCGGGTCAAGATATTGCGGACGCGCCAGTTCGCGAAATTGCGGACGGGCAATGGTTTTGGAGGCGCTGGCCCGGAATTGCATGTCATCTGCAAAATTCCATGTCAGCGTCGCAGCGGGCAGCCAGTAATCATTCTCCAGCGGGGCCGTCTGCGCCAGATTACCGTCGCCGTAGACATCGCGCGCTACGATGCTCTGTTCTGCGGTTTCATAGCGGACACCCAGTTCAGCCTGTACGAAATCAAGCAACTCCACATCAGCTTTTACATAACCGCCATGCACCGTCAGCTCGGCATCATAAGCCTGCGAACCGGCGTTGGTATTGTCTTCCTGAATGAAGATACCGTCAGTTGTAATACCCTGCGTATAGCCGCCATAGATATTAAAGTCCGATATCAGATAGTCCGGTCGCTCCTGACTGACCGCGAATGGCAGGCTGCTGGTCGGGAAATAGCGAAAATCGCGCCGAAAGGCGGAACGGGTCGTATTCACATAACTGTAGCCGGTCGACAGTGTAATATTGCGCGCGGTTGGCAAGGCATAGGCAAGATCCATCCCGCCATTCCAGACATTCTCGCTCAAATCACTGAACGAAATCGTCGCGGATTGCGGATTGGTCAGCAGATTATTGACATAATCCTGGGCAACCGGATCATAAAAATAGGTGAAGGACCGCTCATAAGGAGCTTCGCGCTGTGAATTGGCATAGCCGCCGCGCACATCGAGCGAGATATCGCCGAACTTGAACTCGCCGACCAGTACAGTATCGATCAGCTGGCGCTCGATCCAGTTGGTGCGCTGCCGCATTTCGTCAGCCGGTGTCGCCGGATTGATCTCGCCGGTATTGATATTGTCGGCACCCGAAAGGCTCGTCTGCTTCAGCGAATCACGGATATATAGATTGGTCCAGCGGATCTTATGGTCATCGACTTCCAGACCGAGCCCCAGCAAGCCGCTCACCACAATATTCTGGTCGGTGCGCACGGTCCGGGCATCGTCCGCTACAATGCTGGTCGTTCCGGATTGCTCGATTGAATCGCGGGTCGAGAATTCGTTACTGTAAGAAGCGTTGAAAATCACGCCGAACCGGCTGGCGCCGATATCCGTGTTCAGGCCGGCACCGATGTCGGCGCTCCAATTGACCGGAATGTTCAGGTTGCGCTGGGCGACGGTGGTCGGCGCATTTAACAGACTGGCGCTGATATCCTGCAACTGGGTCTGGGTGAAATCCGGACCCAGTTCAATACGTGATCCGGCGTTGAGAGCCGCAGCCAGACCATCCGGAATATCGCGCGCGCCATTGTCGAAACCGGTCCAGTCGCTGTCACTGCCGAAATGCGTATATCCCAGCTTTCCGGTTGTCTCGCTGTTCACGCCGATGCCCATTCCGAACTCGAAATAGCTTTCCTCCGGTATGGCAGCGGTCGTCAGATTGATCAGGCCACCACCGAATTCACCGGGATAATTGACCGAATAGCTTTTCTGAACAGTAGCGCTGGCCAGAACCGAGGAAGGGAATATATCGAGCGGGACCACGCGCTTCAGCGGTTCGGGCGACGGGATCGGCGTCCCGTTGAGCAAGGCCTGCGAATAGCGGTCACCCAGTCCCCGGACATAGACAAAGCCGCCATTGTCTACCGATAGACCTGTCACCCGTTCGAGAGCACCGGCGATATCACCATCACCCGACCGGGCAATGTCTTCGGTCGAAAGGACGGATATCACGCTGGACGTATTGCGGATCGAATTGGGGATATAGCGTCCGCGAACAATGATCTCGCCGCCAAAATCACCACCCGGCGCGGAAATGTCGACATCGTCTCCAGCCCGGCCCTCTTCAACCGGATCGGTTTCGGTCGGCTCTGCAATTTCAGCCGGTGCCGTCTGCGCCACAGCAGGTAGCGGGCTGAGTGCAGTGGAAAGAAGAAGAAAGCTTACCAGTGGGGCAGAATGCGACATTAATTATCCCTCGAAAATAAAGAAAGGGAGGTGGCGACAGATGCCGCCACCTCCTGAATTGACCTGAACGATCAGGAAACTGGCGAACTTGCGCAATTGCGGAGCGCGCCGAGGTCGGCGTAGCTCGCGTTGCATGACCAGCTTTGATACCAGAGGTCGTTGATGTCGCGAACGGCACCGATATAGTCGACCTGGACCAGATCCGGGCTGAAGCTGGTGATATTCGCTACCGGCGTAACCGCAGCCTCGCTCGAGCCGTTGATGAACAGCGAAACCAGAGTGGATATGAACGAAAAGTCGTTGTTCGCATTGCCAGTGGCGTTAAACGCCGTCGCTTCGAACGTATCCGCGTCAGCATCGAAATCGCCGCCACCGCAACTTCCGACCACCGATTGAATGCGTGGTGGCCCGAGCTCGTCTTTGGCTGGGTCTGCAGCCTGGACAGTTTCTGCCTGATCAACATCCAGACAGAAATTGGGGCCGACCAGCACACCGTTCAGAAGCGCCGCATCCGGTCCACCGCGAAGATGGATGACCTTGTCGTTGCCGTGCCGTTGAATGAAGGTGAAGTTTGCCAGTTTGACATCCTGGCGCGGGGTGAAATCGAAACCACTGTCATCGTCGGAGTCGACTTCGAACATCGTGTCACCACCGGTTGTGTTCTGCACGCCGATCACGAACTGGATCGCGCCTTTATAGCCAACGTCGGTATCGAGCGAGTCGTCGTCCGCGCCGGTGATGATGAGATTCTTGAGATTTACGGTGCCGCCAAAAATTTCGATGCCGTCATCACCGCTATTATGGATCTGGACGTAGGAGATGCTGGTGCCGGAACCAACGCCGCCCAGGGTGAGGCCTTGAAGTTCTTTGTTCGCAGCGGCAGCGCGGCCGGTATAGCGAACCTGGAGATAGCTGATCGTGCCGCTATTGTCGGCAGCCTGATCCCCGCCGTAGAAATCCTGCGGGCCAGCACCTTCCGCCAGTTGCTGGCATCCGGCTGTGCCACCGGCCACAGCACCGATACAGTTGCTGATCGGCGCGCGGCCAAGCACCAGGATGCCGCCCCACTGGTTCGAGTCAGCATCGGTGGTCGTGCCTTCGATATTCTGCCGCGAGGTGAAAATGATCGGGTTGTTTGCCGAACCGGGTGCATTGAATGTCGATCCGCGATTAACGATCAGGAAGGTTGTTGCGCTCTGCGCGAAGACAACAACTCCCGGCTCCACGGTGAGGCTGCTGGATACGCCACCAGCCGCTGCGCCATCACCGCCAACGTCGGTGCCAACCTCGACCCGTCCGCTCATCGAATAAATAGTGCCCGCACGTTCCGGAACCGTCAACGCGGTCTGAATGCTGTTCGGGATCTGGCAAACCCGGTTATTCGCCAATACACCGGCATTGGTGAAGCCGGTCGGGCAATCCGTCGCCGGTGTACCGGGCGTCGGCGTTGGTGTCGGTGTCGGAGCAGGCGTCGGGGTCGGTGCCGGCAGCACGACGACATTGCCTTCTCCTGGCGAGGCGACATCATCGGCGCCGCAAGCGGTTACCGCGACAGCGGCTGCGCCTGCAAACAGGACAGAACGAAATTGCTTATTCAACATGGGATTGGTCTCCGCAAAAAACTGATTTGATACTTTCGAATCAAACGATGCGGTTCGAATCAACCGGCCCCCATCGCCCTCAGGGAAGGGCACTAGGGACAGGAAATGACCCGGCGATGCTGTTTGCGTGACGGTTTGGAGACTCAATTGTGACGGATATTTTTCACCGGCCCCCAGCCAGCGGAATTGCAAGGCTCGTCGGGATTTTGGTCCAACCGATTTACAGAGTTGATAAAAAAAGATGGCCGCAAAAACGGCCACCTTCAAAAACATCTATAGCGTGCGGGGGGGCGTTCCCGGAATCTGCTTCCGGTTAGCGGGCGGCCATCCGTTGGCCCAGATCTCGCAGGGCCAGTTCAGCGGCGTCGCGGGAATTGATCACCTGGCCATTGGCCAGCACCAGATCAAAATTACGATTACTTTCTATGGCTGCGGTGAACATGCGCGCGGCGACATCGGGGCGCCCCAGGCGGGCATAGGTCTGGCCAAGATTGATCAGACGGGCGGGATCCTCCGCATGATCCTTTTCAGAAGCCTCCAGCTGCCGCAAGGCAAGCTCGTTATTGCCGGCAACCAGCGCGTCGTAGCCCAGCGCGCCTTGCGCATAGCCAATTTCGCCGGATGTCTGTGCGGTGGCTGTGGTTGCGCTCATCAAGATGAACGCAGCTGCAGGCCCCAGAATTTTCGCGGATATCATAGCATTTTCTCCTCTACCTTTTGAGCTTTGTTACACTTATGTGACATCTAATGCAATATAACTGCAACAAAACTGTAATATTTATCGGTAACGACGGCATCCTGCTATTGTCCGGCGATTTTATTGAATTTCCAAAGGGGTGCTGACACACGAATTCATCGCACATGCGCAGAACGCGGGCGACTCGTTGGTAATGGATTCGATGGCAAAGGATTGGAATAGTCTCTGGAGGCCCGACCCGGAATCGAACCGGGGTGCGCGGATTTGCAATCCGCTGCGTCACCACTCCGCCATCGGGCCGGAGAGAGGGCGCGAATTGCTTCGCTTTGCGGCGAAAGTCAACCCAAAGTTGCGTCCTCTTTTTCAAATGCCATAGATGGGGCGAAAATGCCCGTATGTCGCGCAAAAGACGCAGTCAGCAGAAAATCACCGGAATCCATCTTGGCGCAAAGCGCAAGGCGGGCTAGAAGCGACAAAATCTCAGCCATAGTGTATTGTATTCATAATACAGAAATGGCATGGACGCACACTATTCATTGCGAGGATCGACGCTTGGGCCAGGAAAATTTCAAACAAATGCGCAAAGCCATGGTTGTCAGCCAGTTGCGCACAACCGAAGTTAGCGATCCTCGGGTTATCGCGGCCATGAGCCATATCGCCCGGGAAGATTTTGTCCCCGCTGCACAACGCAGCTTCGCTTATGCCGACCGCGGCGTGCAGATTGGCGAAGACCGGGCCCTGAACCCGCCGCTTACCACCGGACGACTGCTGAATGTCGCGCATGCGACGAAGGAGGACAATGTCCTGCTAATCGGCGCGGCTACCGGTTATACGGCAGCGGCGCTGGCGCAACTCGCCGGATCCGTTGTGGCGGTCGAACAAAATGCAAAGCTGGCGGCCACGGCTGTTAAAAATCTGGCAGAGTTTGACAATGTCCAGGTTGAAACCGGCAATCATGCGGACGGCTGGGTGCAATCGGCACCTTATTCCGTGATCGTTATCGACGGGCTGGTCGACGAGATTCCACAAGCTCTGGTTGATCAACTCGCGCCCGATGGCCGCATTGTCGCAGCCGTCATGAACGACGGCGTGTCCCGCCTTGCATTGGGCCGCACGGCTGGGGGACATATTGGTTATCAATATTTTGCCGATTGCGGGGCCTGCCCCCTGCCCGGTTTTGAAAAAGCAAAAAGCTTCAAATTTTAAGGCGTCCGGGAGAGTGATGAGATGAGTAGACGCCGCCTTTTCCTCGGAACAGCTATTGTGGCGTTGCTGTCTGCACCGGTGCAAGCTGACACGCTGCGCGATGCGCTGGAAGCCGCTTATCAAACCAACCCGACCCTGTCCGGTGCGCGGGCAGCGCAGCGGGCAACCGACGAAACCGTCGCGATTGCCAAAGCCGACGGGCGCCCCAGTGCCACCACCGATTTCGGCTTCCAGGAAAATTTCCTGCGCAGCGCCAACAGTTTTACCGCACCGCTGCGCCAGTCTACGGCGGGAGGCTCGGTAGATGTTCCGATCTATTCCGGCGGGGCCGTAAAAAATGCTATTCGTGCCGCTCGCACCAGAGTGGAAGCAGGGCAATATGACCTCCGTGCGACCGAGGCGAGCATCTTCAGCAATGTCGTTGCCACGTATATGGATGTCATTCGTGACACAGCGATTGTCAAACTGAACCGTGCCAATGTCGGCGTTCTGTCGGTCAATCTGGAAGCAACCGGTGACCGGTTCGAAATCGGCGATTTGACGCGGACCGACGTTGCCCAGTCCGAATCCCGGCTGGAAGTTGCCAAGGGCGATCTGGAAACCGTCCGCGCGAGCCTGATCCGAAGCAAGGAAAATTATATCGCTCTCGTCGGACACGAACCCGGTGACCTGGAGCCGCCTCCGCCTTTGCCGAACTTGCCGGAAACACCGGATCAGGCCGTTGATCTGGCGCTGACCTATAATCCGGATTTGCTCGCCGCCAAGGAACGCAGCGATGCCGCAGAGTTTGATATCAAGACAGCGCGGGCGGGCAACAAGCCCAAGGTCAGCACTTACGCCCAGGGGCGCTATTTAAATTACCATGGTACGCTGGGCGGGAATGTCCCGGGCAGCGTTTTCATTCAGGAACAATCCACTGCCGAAGTCGGCATTCGGGCGAGCATGCCGATTTATCAGGGCGGCCGGCCGGCTGCGCAAATTCGTCAGGCACAGGCACGTTCTGGCCAGGCATACGAGCAGATGATCGCGGTCGAGCGCGATGTGATCTCGCAAACCCGAGCAGCCTATTCCAGCTGGCGCGCGTCGGAGCGGGTGATCCAGTCTTCCGAGCGGGCTGTGGCTGCCGCAAGCCTGTCGCTGGAAGGTGTGCGCGCGGAGAATTCCGTCGGCAACCGCACGATCCTGGACATTTTGAACGCCGAGCAGGAATTGCTCAACGCCCAGGTGCAGCTGGTGACCGCTCGCCGCAATAGCTATGTCGCGGGCTTCTCCCTGCTCGCCGCCATGGGCCGGGCGGAAGCGCGCGATCTGGGGCTGGACGGTGGACCGCTTTATGATCCCGACCTCAATTATGACCGGGTCGATGATATATTCTACGACTATCAGAGCGATCCCGATCCGGAGCCACAAGCTACCAGGACCGTTGACACACAAGCGCAAAAAGCGGAGATAGAGCCGTTGCCCGAGACACCGACGCGCAAGTAGAATGAATGGCGTCGATCAGTTCCGGCAACCGGGTATAAGTATTGGGGGCTTCTCACATGGCTGAACAGAACAGGGAATCATCGATGGAGGAAATCCTCTCGTCGATTAAACGCATCATCGCCGAAGACAAGGCGATCGATGAAGATCGCCCCTTGCCGCGCCGTAAAACCCCCATGAAACCGGCGCTGCAGGCCGTGCCCGATATAACGCCGGCAGACCGTGATGAAGAAATACTGGAACTGACCGAAGAATTGCCGGAGCATCAACAGTCATCCGCGAGCGGCGTGTTTGGCGACCGTCGCAAGGAAGAACGGCTGATCGACGACAACAAGCTGGACAGCATGCGCCAGTCGCTCTCGGCTCTGGTCGAGAAAGAAGCGATGGAGCGTCGTCCCGCGACGCTGGCCAGCAGCGGCACTTCGCTGGAAGACATGACCCGCGATTTGATGCGGCCGATGATCAAGCAATGGCTGGATGCAAATTTGCCGGATCTGGTCGAAGAGCTGGTCGCGCGCGAAATTCAGCGGCTGAACGAGAAATAGGCCTGCCTGCCTAATCCCAATTGCCTTGTCGGGCAGCCGTGCTAGACTGCTGACCATGACAAAATTTTTCAAAACATTCACCGCCGCCCTGCTCGTTACCGGCACCATATTTCCCGCAATGGCTTCGGCAAAGCCGATGACAGTGGAAGACCTCGCCGCGCTGAAACGGATGGGATCGGTTGCGGTTTCTCCGGACGAGAAATGGGCAGCTTTCGACGTCACGGAAACCGATCCGGAAAGCTACGAGCGGTCTAGCGCGCTCTATCTATTGGACGTCCATACAGACAATGCCGTCCCTCGTCGTATTGTCGACAAGGCCGGAAAAAGCGAACACAGCCCGGCATTTGCACCGGATGGCAGCCTCTATTATCTAAGCGATGCCAGCGGTTCGGAACAGCTTTGGCATGCGGATATCTCGCCTGGCACGGACGTCGGCAATCCTGTGCAGGCGAGTGATTTTAAAGCCGATATTGCCGGCTTCAAGCTATCGCCGACCGGTGAGCAAATCGCGCTTTGGGGCGATATCGCCAGAGACTGCCCGACTTTTGGTTGTGAGAGCGATGGAAACCGTGCCGAACCCGGACCGGGAACCGGCCGGGAATATGACGAGCTGTTCATCCGACACTGGTCGAGCTGGGAAACGCCCGGCAATTATAGCCGGATATTTGCTTTTGGCCTGAAAGACGGAAAAATTGCCGGCGAAGGATCCGCGCTGGACGGCGACCTGGTTGGCGACAGTCCCTCCAAGCCATTTGGCGGCGGTGAGGAAATCACCTGGGTACCCGGAGAAGACGGCGTGTTCTTCGCGCTCAGAATTGCGGACCGCAATGAGCCCAAGTCGACCAATATCGATATTTACGGCGCCAAGGTCGATGGCAAGGAAACCGTGAATTTCACCAGCAAGAACAAGGCTACAGACACATTGCCGGCTTTCTCGTCCGATGGCGAATGGCTGGCCTGGGCGGCCATGGAGCGGCCGGGCTATGAGGCCGACCGGCTTGTCGTGAAATTGCGTAAGCAAGGCAGCGATGAGAGCGAAGCCATTGCATTGACCGAGGACTGGGATCGCTCGGTCGGATCGATCGTCTGGACGCCTGACGATAAATATCTCATCGTAACCGCACAGGACGTGCTCGATCATCCGGCCTTCGCGGTGGAAGTCGAGACAGGCAAGGTCACGCGACTGACGGCAGGCGGTAATGTCGGGACTACCATTCCGTTGCGCGACGGCTCGCTGATTTACACGCTGAATAGCCTGCAGGCGCCGACAGATCTGTATCGCCGCACGGCGGATGGCACGGTCACGCAGCTGACCAACATCAATGGCCGCGAACTGGCTGCGATAGACAAGGTCGATATCCGGCGTTTCAACTTTGCCGGAGCGAATGGCGAGACAGTCTGGGGACAGATCATCAAACCGGAAGGCGCAACCGGCAAGCTGCCTATGGCCTTTCTGGTGCACGGCGGACCACAGGGCAGTTTCGGCAATAGCTGGTCAACCCGCTGGAACCCCAAAGTCATGGCGGCGCAAGGCTATGCTGTGGTCACCGTCGATTTTCACGGCTCGGCCGGCTACGGACAAGAATTCACCGACAGCATTAATCAGGACTGGGGCGGCAAGCCGCTGGAAGACCTAAAGCTCGGCTATGCCGCGGCGCTCAGGGTAGACCAGCAAATTGACGGCGAACGTTCCTGTGCTCTTGGCGGCTCCTACGGCGGCTATATGATGAACTGGATTGCGGGCAACTGGCCCGAGCGGTTCGATTGCCTGATCAACCATGCCGGTGTTTTTGATCTGCGCGCGATGGCGCTGAGCACCGAAGAGCTTTGGTTCGACCAATGGGATCATGGCGGCAACTGGTGGACACGGCCCAATCCGGAAAAATGGAACCCGGTGAACAAGATCACCAACTGGAAGACACCGACGCTGTTCATCCACGGCGAGAAGGATTTCCGCATCCCCTATACCCAGAGCATCATGCCGTTCACGGTTGCGCAGGAAATGGAGATTCCTTCCAAATTGCTGATCTTCCCGGATGAAAACCACTGGGTGCTGAAAGGCAAAAATAGCGTGCAATGGTATCGGACGGTGTTTGACTGGATGGGCAAATGGACAGCGTCTGGCGAGCAGGAAGGCGAATGAGCTTTTTCCCGACCGAAGATCGCGATGGCACAATCATCATCACGCTGACCAACGGCGAACGCAACACGCTCCATCCGGAACTGCTGGAAGAGGGCATTGCTGCGTTGCAGGCATTGGCCAAGAACCCACCGAAGAACGGCATTGTTCTGACTGGCGCCGGCGAACATTTTACTTGCGGCATGGATACAAAAATTGCGGCGACGCTGGACGAAGCCGGCCAGATACAGGCAGCGGCGGCAATCGACGCGTTTGCGGCGGCTCTGCATCGCCTGCCCTGCGCGGTGGTGGTTGCGCTGAACGGAAACACGATTGGCGCCGGCGGCATCATGGCGCTCGCAGCAGACTGGAT
>JBALUX010000095.1:0-10877 GCA_036963725.1 Parasphingorhabdus sp.
GTCGGAGCGCGACTTCAGCGCCTGCGTCCTGCAAAATACCGGAAGCGGTGGCAACAATTGTGGTGGTTCCGCAACAACGCCAAACGGCAATGTGCTGGTGTTTGACACGGCGGTCACGACCGGCACCTCGACATTCTATACTTTTGCACCGAATGGCGGTTTTGTGAACGGACTGGGCGTATTCAACTTCGCCCCTTTCAATCACTTCCAGCGTCCCGACGAGCGTTTCACCGCCGGTGCCTTTGTGAAATATGAAGTCAGCGATTCCTTCCGTCCCTATATGGAATTCCAGTTCATGGACAACAAGACGGTGGCTCAAATCGCGCCATCGGGCAACTTTGGCAATACATTGACGTTGAACTGCGACAACCCGCTGATGTCTGCGGCACAGGCAGCCGTCATCTGCGATGCCGACAATCTGATCAGCGGCTTTGTCGGGACATTCCCGACAGCGACCACTGCTCCGTACAATCCTGATCCAACCGCTGCGCCGATCGACTTCGCAGACGGCCAGGGCGGAACCTATAATCAGGGTTACGCACTAACCCTCCGCCGCAACCTCGAAGGTGGTCCGCGTCAGTCAAATCTGGGCCACACGACATTTCGCGGCGTTCTCGGGGCGAAAGGCGATATTTCGAACGTCTGGAGCTACGATGCTTATTACCAATATGGCAAGGTTGATTACTCGCAAGTCTACTCGAACGAGTTCTCGATCGCACGGCTGACCCGGGCGCTTGATGCGGTAACCGACAATCGTCCCGGAAGCGCGACGCAGGGACAGGTTGTCTGCCGATCGCTTATCACTGCCGGTGACACCAACTGCGTGCCTTATGATCTATTCGCGGGTGAAGGCGGGGCAAGCGATGCAGCGGTCAACTATCTGAACGTATCCGGCTTCCAGTCGGGTGAAACGACCGAGCAGGTGGCCAATATCTCGTTTACAGGTGACCTGACTGACTATGGTATGATTTTCCCGTGGGCCGAAAATGGCGTACGGGTCAACATCGGTGGTGAATGGCGTAAAGAGACGCTTGAACTGGAAGTCGACAACGGCTTTGCAACCGGTGATTTATCCGGCCAGGGCGGCGCGACTTTGCCGCTTTCGGGTGGTTTTGATGTGCTGGAATTCTTTGCTGAGACGCAGATTCCGGTGATCCAGAATGGCATCGTTGACACGTTCGAGATCAGCGCCGGTTATCGTCGGTCGCATTATGAAACCACTGTGAACCAGTCGTTCAATACCGATACGTTCAAAATTGGCGCCGAGCTTGCGCCGATCCCGGACATTCGTCTTCGGGCGATGTACAATCAGGCAGTCCGCGCACCCAATATACAGGAATTGTTCCGGACTTCGGCTGTCGGCCTCAGCGGTTCGAATGATCCTTGTGCAGGGATTACGATCGCAGCTGACGACTATGGTTGTCTGGCGCAGGGCCTTATCGTGGGCCAGGGCGTAACACCAAACCCGGCAGGACAGTATAACGGCCTGCTCGGAGGCAATGCCGCCCTTCAGCCTGAAACTGCCAAGACCTGGACGGCGGGTGTCGTGCTTCAACCTAACTTCATTCCACGGCTTTCGCTGACGATCGATTATTTCAATATCAAAGTCGACGAAGCAATCCGAAGCTTTGGTGTGGACGCGGTCCTCAACAATTGTGTTACCAATGCCACCGCTACCTTCACGCCTGCCTCCTGTGACCTCGTAAATCGCGACGCAGCAGGTTCGCTCTGGCTGACGCCCGGTGGCTTCACGGTTGATCTGCCAAATAACGTCGGTAGCCTCCAGACCTCGGGTATCGAAATTGCAGGTAACTATTCCGTACCGGTCAGCTTTGGTACGGTCTCGCTGTCGATGAACGGTACCTATCTCGACTCTTACGAGGTGGAGAATGGCCTTACCAACGGCGACGGCAGCCCGGTTTCCTACGACTGCGCTGGTCTCTACGGGCCAACATGTAGCGTTGGCGGTGTCGCCGATGCCGGTGCGCCGCTTCCTCGCTGGCGCCACAAGGCTCGCGTGTCGCTAAAAACGGACTCGGGCTTTGGAGTATCGGCGCAATGGCGCTTTATCGGAAAGGTGAAGGCTGAAACGATTTCTTCGTTCGATGCTCTCAATCCTAGTGGCCAGACCGATCATGCCGGACCTGGCACGCGGATCTCGTCGGTCAACTATATCGACGCCGTACTCTCCTACAACATGAAGGAGCGTTTCACTTTCCGTCTCGGTATCAACAACCTGTTCGACAGGGAGCCACCACTGGTAACCTCTGGCGGCGGTGGAACCCCGAACCTGTGCCCAACCGGCCCATGTAATGGTAACACCTATCCGGCAACATATGACGCACTTGGCCGTTATATCTTCGCTGGCGTTACGCTCGATTTCTAAGGCCGCGTTGATCTATCATATTGGAGGGCTCCCCGACGGGAGTCCTCCATTTTCTTTTTGGGACCGGCACTTCTATAGCGGTCTAACCAGCAATTAGATCGGAACAGCAGATGGTTGGCGAAACCTCCCCTAATCAAGATAGCGGCTCCACGCTGGATCAAGCGATACTGGCCGCCCAGCGTGGTGATCTGGTCCAAGCCCGGTCGATCGCGGAAGGAGCCCTGCAGTCCGGTTCCGCCGATATGGTCCCGATCAATGCGTTTCTCGGCATGGTTTGCGCCCAGTTGCACGATTTGCCGGCAGCGGCGCGTCATCTCGCGCAAGCACATGCGCTCAGACCGCAAGATATCACCATAGCCTGCAATCTGGTCGCGATATTGATGGATCTGGACAAGGACGCCGAAGCGCTGGCTGTGGCGACCGCCGAACTGGCACAAGCGGACAAGAGCCTGCGCCTGGCGCGCTATCGCGCTTTTCTGGCGCAGAAGCTCGAGCAGTTCCCAGAGGCGATCACGGCCTATGAACTGGTTCTAGCGAACCATCCGGACGATTTCGAATGCTGGAACAATCTCGGCAACGCGCGCGCTGGAACTGAAGATTATGAAGGCGCCGTCAAAGCACTGCGGCGGGCGATCGAAATTGACCCGCGTGCTGCCCCGGCCCGGCTCAATCTGGCCGACGCCTTGCTCGCTCTCGATCAAGTGGAGGAATCGGAAGCGGAACTGATCCGGGCGATTGACGAATTTCCGGACGACGCCCGCCTGCCCTATCAGCTTTACCTGCTCTACAAGACGCAACTCAAACAGGAAGAGGCGCTTGCCGCTCTGCTCCAGGCAGCGGACCGCGATCCGAACTCTGCCGACTATCAGTTGAAACTCGCTATTGAATATGGCGTCTTGCGCCGTACCGAAGACGCCGAACAGGCCTATTTGCGGACCATCGCACTCGATCCAAAAGAGCTCGACGCCTATCTCGGCCTCGCCATCCAGTACGAACATACCAATCGCGAGGAAGAGTTTGCACCGCTGATTGCGCTGGCGCGCCAGAACGGAATCGCTCCGCAACCTTTGGCTTATGTCGAGGCTCTGCAATTGCGACGGGCCAATCGGTTTGAAGAAGCGCTGATCAAGCTGGATACCGTGCCTGCCGATGTGGAACCGATCCGGACGACCCATGCGAGGGCGACGCTGCTCGACCGGCTGGGCCGGACCGACGAGGCCTTCGATGCATATAAGCAAGCCAATATACTGGCCTACGAGGGCAACCCGACCGCTCCACTCGATCGCGCTAGAGATCTGCGGGAACAACTGGCACAGGAGATCAATATGCTCACGCCGGATTGGCGTGATTCATGGGCCAAAGCCGAAATCACCGACAGGCGTCCCGATCCGGTCTTTCTGGTCGGCTTCCCGCGGTCCGGAACCACATTGCTCGACACGATCCTGATGGGCCATCCGGACACGGTTGTGATGGAAGAACAGCCGCCGCTGAACCACGTTGAAGAAGCTCTGGGCGGGCTGTCGGCACTGGCCCGCCTGGACAGCGACGCCATCGCCAAGGCACGAGACGATTATTTCACCGAAGTCGAGAAAATCCAGCCACTCGCGCCGGGCCAGTTGCTGATCGACAAGTCGCCGCTGTTCCTCTACCGGCTGCCGCTGATCCAGCGCCTGTTTCCGAAGGCGAAGATCATCCTCGCTCTGCGCCACCCCTGCGACGTGGTGCTGAGCTGCTTCATGGCTAATTTCAGGCTAAACTCGGCGATGGCCAATTTCCTTCGGCTGGAAGATACGGCGCAATTATACGATCTGGCCTTCCGGCACTGGCAGACCTCGCTGACGTTATTCCCGGCGAACGTCCATCCAATTGTCTATGAACGGCTGGTCGAAAATGTCGCCAGAGAGGTCCGCCCCCTCTTCGATTTCCTTGACCTGCAATGGGATGACAATGTGCTCGACCACAGCCGAACCGCCAAGTCGCGGGGGCTGATAACCACAGCGAGCTATTCGCAGGTAACCGAACCAATCTATCAACGTGCCAGCGGCCGATGGGCGAAATACCGTGGTCATCTCGCTCCGGTTATTCCCGTGCTCGAGCCCTGGATCGAAAAATTCGGCTATCAGGACTGATCTTCCCCCCTTTTCCTGATGGACCACCGCTTTTACTCTTTTGGCAAACGGGGGCTTATATAGATCGGAACATCCGTCATTCGGAGCTTGTCGCACGCCCCTTCCAGATTGCGTGCCGACCTCATGAGGTCCCGAAACAAGTTCAGAATGACGAGGGGTAAGCGTGCTGTTGATTGTCCGATCGTCGCATGGGCATCAACGGAATAAAAGCTAACGCACGATCATTGTCAATATATTTACATATTTACACGGAAAAATCGATTTTCCCAGACAATCCGACTCGTAAATTGACAAGATTCTCTGGAATAATCCCCTAAACTCGGCCAAACACACTTTCAGACGCTGAAAATAATTTTACAGCATAACGCATAACCGCCTCCCCAGCTTAAGGAAGAATAACATGTCCTATCAAGATTTCAAAAGTTCCGCCGACAATCTCATTTCCAGCCAGAACGGCGCATGGACCGGTATTGATGCCGAATCCGTTGCCCGCATGCAGTTGCAGAACCGGTTCAAGACCGGTCTCGACATTGCCAAATATACTGCGGCGATCATGCGCGAAGATATGGCGGCCTATGATGCCGACAGTTCCAAATATACCCAGTCTCTGGGTTGCTGGCACGGTTTCATCGCGCAGCAGAAGATGATTTCGATCAAGAAGCATTTCGGCGACACCAAGCGCCGTTACCTCTACCTGTCCGGCTGGATGGTCGCAGCATTGCGCAGCGAATTCGGCCCCCTGCCCGACCAGTCGATGCACGAGAAGACTTCGGTGCCTGCGCTGATCGAGGAGCTTTACACCTTCCTGCGTCAGGCTGATGCCCGCGAATTGAACTTGCTGTTCCGCGACATTGATGCGGCGCGCGAAGCCGGTGATGCGGCGGCCGAAAAAGCGGCAATGGACAAGGTCGAGAATTTCCAGACTCATGTTGTTCCGATCATTGCCGATATCGACGCCGGTTTCGGTAATGCCGAAGCGACATACTTGCTCGCCAAGAAGATGATCGAAGCGGGTGCCTGCGCCTTGCAGATCGAAAACCAGGTTTCCGACGAAAAGCAATGCGGTCACCAGGATGGCAAGGTTACCGTGCCGCATGAAGATTTTCTCGCGAAGATCCGTGCCTGCCGCTATGCCTTCCTCGAGCTCGGCGTTACCGACGGCATCATCGTCACCCGCACCGACTCTCTGGGTGCCGGCCTGACCAAGCAGATCGCGGTTTCCAACGAACCCGGCGATCTCGGCGACCAGTATAACAGCTTCCTCGATTGCGAAGAAATTGATCCTGCCACCGCGAAGAACGGCGATGTCATCATCAACCGCGACGGCAAGCTCATGCGTCCGAAGCGCCTGCCTTCCAACCTGTTCCAGTTCAAACCGGGCACCGGTGAAGACCGCTGCGTACTCGACAGCATCACCTCGCTGCAAAACGGCGCGGATCTGCTCTGGATCGAAACCGAAAAGCCTCACGTCGAGCAGATTGCCGGCATGATGGACCGGGTGCGTGAAGTGGTTCCGAATGCAAAGCTGGTTTACAATAACTCGCCTTCGTTCAACTGGACGCTGAACTTCCGTCAGCAGGTCTATGATGCGATGGCTGCAGAAGGTCTCGACGTTTCCGAATATGATCGTGACGGCCTGATGGACGCGAAATATGATGACACCGAACTGGGTGAAGCGGCTGACAAGCGCATCCGCACCTTCCAGGCCGATGGATCGAAACGCGCCGGTATCTTCCACCACCTGATCACCCTGCCGACCTATCACACCGCAGCATTGTCGACCGACAATCTCGCCAAGGAATATTTCGGCGACGCCGGTATGCTCGGCTACGTCCTCGGCGTGCAGCGCAAGGAAATTCGCGAAGGTATCGCTTGTGTGAAGCATCAGAACATGTCCGGCAGCGACATCGGTGATGATCACAAGGAATATTTCGCCGGTGAAGCAGCGCTGAAAGCTGGCGGTGCGCACAACACGATGAACCAGTTCGGCTGAACCGCCAGAGTTCAGGTGCCCCCCACCCCCCTTTGCGGGGCACCTGATCCAAACCGTTTTCCTGGGGAGGAAAAACTATCCGTCGGCAGCAATGCCGGCGGATTTTTTCTATGTGGACAATTGGCCCGAACGCTATCAGTGTCGATCATATCGGGTTGAGCCTCTCGCGCTCGACCATCGTTCACTTGGCAAATGGGGGCAGCATGGCATTGCGGAAATCCGGTTCGATCTTGGCATTGGCGGCATTGCTCGCATCCTGTGGCGGCGGCGGAGGCGGCAACAACAATGTCAGCCTGCCGCCCGGCGGTGGTGGCGGCGGATCAACGCCGACGCCGACCGGAACAACCTGCTCGCTGCAAAGCCGTCAGAACTGGGCGTTTGACCAGA
Source organism: Parasphingorhabdus sp. (assembly GCA_036963725.1). Lineage (GTDB taxonomy): Bacteria > Pseudomonadota > Alphaproteobacteria > Sphingomonadales > Sphingomonadaceae > Parasphingorhabdus. The sequence goes on from JBALUX010000095.1 coordinate 6,896, forward strand.
TCAACGAATGGTATCTCTTCCCCGAAACCCTGCCCGGCAGCCTGAGCCCCGCTCCTTATGCATCGGTGCAGGATTATATCGACGCCCTCACCGCCACCGCGCGCAATCAGGGACGGGACCGTTTCTTCACCTATATCACCTCGATCGCCGAGGAGAATGCCTTCCTCAATTCCGGCGCCACCGCGGGCTTTGGCATCAGGCTGAGCTATGACAGCAACGCCTCGCGGGTCTATATTCTCGACGCCTTTGAAGGCGCGCCCGCTCTCGCCGCCGGACTTGATCGCGGCGCCGAGCTGCTCGCGATCGGGACGAGCAGCAGTAATCTCCAGACCGTCACCTCGCTGTTTGCGCAGGGCGGTGCCGGCGCGGTCAGCAACGCGCTCGGCCCCTCGACAGCGGGGACCAGCCGCGTGCTGCGCTTCCGCAACGCGGCGGGCGTCGAGACCACCACGGTCAGCAAGGCCGACTATGCGATCCAGCCCATCTCGCCGCGCTATGGCGTGCAGATCATCGACAATGGCGGCACCCAGACCGGCTATATCAACCTGCGCACCTTCATCGACAGCGCCGAACCGCAATTGCGCGATGCCTTCCAGCAGTTCCGCAACGCCGGTGTGACCGAGCTGGTCATCGACCTGCGCTATAATGGCGGCGGGCTGGTGCGGACCGCCGAACTGTTCGCCGATCTGCTCGGCCGCGACCGCTTCACCAACGAGGTGCAGGGCGTGACCCGCTTCCGCGCCAGCAAGTCGGCCAATAACGAGACCCGCAATTTTCAGACCAGGGCCCAATCTATCGCCCCGACCCGCATCGCCTTCATCACCACCGGCGGCTCGGCATCGGCCAGCGAGCTGGTGATCAACGCAATGATCCCCTATCATGACGCCAATATGGCGCTGGTCGGCAGCAACACCTTCGGCAAGCCGGTTGGCCAGATCGGCCTCGACCGCAGCGCCTGCGACGACCGCATCCGGATCATCGCCTTTGCCACCGAAAATGCCGACGGCAACGCCAATTATTTTGACGGCTTGGCCAGCTCGCTGACCAACAGCTGTCAGGCTCCGGACGATATCACGCTGCCGCTCGGCGACCCCGCCGAAGCCTCGACCGCGCGCGCTCTCGGCTTTCTGTCCGGCGCCGCTTGCACCCCGATCAGCGGCGTGCTCGATGGCGCCACCGCCAGCACGACCAGAGTGGCAACCGGACGGGCCTCCCTGCCGCGCGAGCTGCTGATGCCGGCCCGGCCGACCCCTGCCCAGCGCGAAGTGCCGGGGTCATTCTGATATGCCCGTTGCGTCCTGACCGTTACCGCGCAGCAATCGCGCTGATCAGAAGGATTAGTGACACCGTGCAGCTCACCGTCCGGACGTGGTTCCACGGTAGCCAGCGCTGCATATAGCGCCGCCACATCGCCTCGGCGTCCGGGCCCGCCGCGTCGGTCGCCTCGAGCGCATTGTTGAGCGGTACATTGGCGGCTGCGGTCACCACCAGCATGCCGACGATATAGAGCGCCCCGCCGATCACCATCTGCCATGCGCCCGGCGTGCCCCACTGCATCAGGCCAAAGACCGCGAGCAACAGACAGGCGAGACTGCTGGTGAAGAATAAAGGCAGGAACAGGGACTTCAGGATGACCCGGTTGATCGATTGCATCGCCAGCATGCCGGTCGCCCGCCCCGAAGCGTCGAGCGACTGCATGACAAAGGCGGAAAAGGCAAAATAGACCCCCGCCATGATCCCGACCGAGACCGCGGCGAACCAGAGCGTTGCGGTGATCACTTGTTCCATCGGATATTCTCCTCGTCTGTTGCGCGGGGGACCGGTCCATCTTGCGGCGAAAAAAAGTCCGAGTCACGTTTTTCCCGCCATGCCGCTCCGCGAACTTTACACAGACGCGCGCTTTTCTTTTCTGTAACCTTCCGGTTCCTCGCCCGGATCACCCTCCGGCGGCAGCAGCCGGTCGAGCCGCCCGAGCAGCGCCAAAAGCGCGCTATTGTCGGGTTTCCGGATCGTCCCGACATAGCTGCCGCCACGCAATATCGGGCGGTAGCTGCCCTGCCGGAGCCGCTGGAAGAGCGTTTCTAGTGTGACCTTTGCCTTGGGGGTGCCCGGTGCGCCGAGTATCGCGTCCCATGTCGCGACAAATTCCTCCGCCCCCGGCTTGCGGCGCAGGCGGTAGGCGCTCTCCCGGCTCATCCCGACCAGCGTCGCCGCCTTTTTGACGCAGCGGGTCTGCGCCAGCAGCCCGATAAATTCCGCCTGCCGGACCGGCGACCAGCCGTCGGGCCGCGGGCGCAGCGGGACGGGGGTGAAAGCGGGAATGCGGGAAATGCGGCGGTTCTGGACGGCCGTGCTGCGGGGGTCTGGGCGGGAGTAGGACATGGCGGGGATTAAGGCATAGTCGGGGTGGTGTAGGAAAGCGGTTTTTCGGGTGGGTTAAGCCCCTCCTTTTTAAAGGAGGGGTTGGGGTGGTTTCTCAAGGCAAAGCGCAATCCCCGATATTCAGAGACACCAACTGCCGCACTCCCTTGTTCGCTGACGCGAGCGATGCTTGCGCATCGCCACCACCCCTGAATCCCCTCCTCTGAAGAGGAGGGGCTGGAATTTTTGCTCGAAGTCCCGAACAAGTTGACCACCGTGGTCCGTGGCTCAGGACCTCCCTTCCTTCGTCATCCTGAATTTATTTCAGGACCTCCCTCGACTGCGCGCTTGCCGGACGGGGTCCTGAGCCGCAGGCCACCGAAGGTAAACGAGTTCAGGATGACGAGTGCTCCGCCCCCGCCCCCACAAACCGGATTGCATTCCCCTCCCCGCTGCGCGACACTCCCGCCAGCAAAAAAAGGGAGAGCGAAAATATGACCGACCTCGAACAAGCGCGGCTGAAGGTCGTGCGCGATCATATGGCGTTGGAAATCACCCATGATTGGGATGCGGTGATCGATACGTTCGCGCATCCGCGCTATGAATTATACGGCAATGGCACGGTGTTCGACGGCGAGGAAGCGGTGCGCGCCTATTTTGCGATGTCGCGCACGCCCTTTCCCGACCAGGCCAATGAAGTGATCGCGATCGGCGCGGCGGGCGAGCATGTCGTGCTGGTCGAATTCTGGCTGACCGGCACCCATCTCGGCCCGCTGACCATCGGCGAGCGGGTAATCGAGCCAACCGGCAAAGCCTTTCGGGCGCGGATGGCGGCGAGCTTCGAATTTGCGCCGGGGACGGACCGGATAATTTGCGAGCGGGCTTATTTTGGCGAGGGGATGATTGCAAAGGCGTTAGGGTTGTGAGGGGTGTCGTAGTGAAGCGGTGGAGAGTAAGAACTCAATGATGAGAAATGTTTGGTGAGCGGAGAGGTAGATAACTCGGTGCCGAAGTATCGAATTTTATCTACCTTTTGCTAAAGTCCTATCATACTTTAGGAAACCATCGGAAAGAAATGAAGGTCCGTACACCTGATTCAAATTTGCAATAATTGATCGGCCTACATAGGAGATTAAAAGACACCGCTCCACAAATCTAATAAAGTTGATATGATGGTTTGTCTCAAACTGCCTCAGATCATTATTTTGAAACAGTGATCGTTCCACGTTTCGTTTGAGAGTTTTAATATCAGATTTGTTACTATACGGATGCCATACGCCCATTTTTTGTTGATATTGAATTAGATTTCTAGTTTCGGACAGCTTGTTCTCGCCGTTTACATTAATCGCTAAAGCACTGATCAAAAAATCTATATCTTTTTGTGCTTCAGTCTTTTTCTCATCAGCAACCAAGCTTCCCTCAAGCAAATTCTTGACCGACTTCAACAAATCGTGAAAATGTTTCCAAAGAGCCTCATGACTAGCACCACCTAATTCTTTAGATAGAGTTGCGGACCTATTCTTATAATCTAGGGTAAAAATTAAGGCCACCTCGAAAAATAGCCCCTTCCCAACGCGGCCAAAGTTTGATTCAAGGATATTGAACTGACATGAGGGACAGA
>JBALUX010000096.1:0-10864 GCA_036963725.1 Parasphingorhabdus sp.
GGCCGAGGCCCTGAACCAGAAAAACATCATAATGATCGAAATGCGGACCAACCCCGCCGCCATCGCTGGCGTAGCTGACCATTACATCATCAATGCGCCAATTGGGGATGAAACGAAACGGCTCGATCAGCGCGGCGACATCCGGGATATGCTGGTCAACGGCTTGCACCAACAGAGTCCAGGGAGACTTGCCCAATTCGCCAAAACGGGTTTCGGGCAAAGGGCCGTTTTCGGCATTCCAGTCGCCGCTCGATTGGGTAATCAGACGCGATTCTACATGGTCCTCGCAAGCAAGGCCGCCAAGTTCATCAGGCGAAAGCGGATTGTGCCATGACTGCCACGGATTGCGGATCAGAAGTGGACGTTTCTGCCAGTAATCGCGCAGGAACGCGGCGGTATCAAAATTGTTCAATTGCATTGGCACGCGCTACACAATTTCGGGCTGGACCGGTAGTGATACCGGTGAAGATTATGTTACGTTGCTCAATCTGCTCGCCGCTGCCAAAGGGGGGCATGACAAAACTTATCCTGTTCAACAAACCCTTCGGCGTGCTGCCGCAATTCACCGATCGCGGGAGCGAGACAAAGCGTCCGACGCTTTCGAACTTCATTGACCTGCCCGGCGTCTATCCTGCTGGACGACTGGACCGCGACAGCGAAGGGCTCATGATGCTCACCGATGACGGGAAACTGCAGGCGCGGATATCCGATCCCAAATATAAGACGCCCAAAACCTATCTTGTGCAGGTCGAGGGCGACGTTGCGGAAGAAAACCTCGCCATGCTGCAACAGGGTGTCGAGTTGAAAGACGGATTGACCAGACCCGCCGAGGTGGAGCGGATCGACGATCCGGAGCTGTGGGAGCGCGATCCACCGATCCGGGTCCGCAAGAGCGTGCCGGATTGCTGGCTCAAACTGACCATAAGCGAAGGCCGGAACCGGCAGGTGCGCCGAATGACGGCGGCCGTAGGCCACCCGACCTTGCGGCTGGTGCGCTGGAGCATCGGCGACTGGTCGCTGGAGGGCTTGCAGCCTGGCGAATGGCGCGCCGACGAATAGGCCATTTGCGCTTTTCCGCTTTTTCGATACAAAAGCCTATCGAGCGAGGGGGAAACTATGAAAAAGACGTTGCGCGTCATTCTGGCGCTACTGGTCCTGCTGGGGATGGCTTTCTTCATTTTCCGAACGCCCGACACCGATCGCACGGAGATGATCGCCAAATATGGCAATGAAGCCTCGCGCTTTGTCGACGATGGCCATGGTGCAAAAATTCATTATCGTGACGAGGGCAACAAGGACGGCCCGGCGCTTCTTCTGATCCACGGGTCGAGCAGCTTGCTCCAGACATGGGAGCCGCTCGTCGCATTGCTTGGCGACAAATATCGTCTGATCTCGCTCGATCTTTACGGTCATGGCCTGACCGGGCCCAATCCGACTGGGGCCTATGATGCCGAAACCAATATCGCGGCAGCGGTCCGAGTATTGGATACTGTCGGCGTGGATAAAGCTTATTGGGTCGGCAACAGCATGGGCGGCTGGCTGACTTGGCGCGCCGGGCTTTCGGTACCGGAGCGCACCTCGGGGCTGGTTTTGATCGATGCATCCGGTGCGCAGGTTGAGCAAAAGATACAGCCTTATCTCGGCGCCAGACTGGCGCGATCATCCATCGGGCAAATATTATTGCCGGAAATCACGCCACGCTTTCTGGTCAAATCCTCGTTGGAGGAAAATTTTGCTCAGCCCGAACGGCTGACCGAGGAGCAGGTCGATCGCTATTGGGAATTGCTGCGCTTTCCGGGCAATCGCAGGGCGACGGTGGATCGCGGGAAGACGCCTCGCGAGCCGGAAAAATGGCCCGAAGTCGGTAGCCTGAAGATGCCGGTGCTGCTGCTTTGGGGAGAGCAGGATAAGGTCATTCCTGTATCTCATGCCCGTGCCTTCGAAGACGCGATTCCGGGTAGCAAGCTCATCACCTATGCCGATGCCGGCCATCTGCCGATGGAGGAAACCCCGGAACAGGTTGCGCGGGATATCGATACCTGGATCCAAAGTCTGGATGCACGGTCCGCTACAGCGGAATAGAGGAGATGCCACCATCGTTCTGGCGCTTCGTTAATTTACGCGTTGATGTCGGGCAGGCTCCAGTCGATCGGAGGCATTCCATTCTTTTCCAGAAAAGCGTTAGCTTTGCTGAAATGCTGGCATCCGAAGAAGCCATTATAGGCAGACAACGGCGAGGGGTGAGGCGCTTTCAGCACCAGATGATGGCCGCCTTGTTCGATGCTTTGCACAAACGCCGCCTTTTTCTGGGCATAGCTGCCCCATAACAGGAACACTACGGGTTCCGGTTTGGCGGCAATCAGGCGCACGATCGCATCGGTAAATTCTTCCCACCCCTTGCGGCGATGGGAAGCGGCATTTGCCATCTCGACAGTCAATACGCTGTTGAGCAGCAACACGCCCTGTTGTGCCCAGTGTTCGAGAAAACCGTGGGAAGGGCGGGGCAGGCCGAGATCGCTTTCCAGTTCCTTGTAGATATTGACCAGCGATGGAGGCGGTCGGACGCCGGGCTGCACGCTGAAACACAGGCCGTGCGCCTGGCCCGGGCCATGATAGGGGTCCTGTCCCAATATCACGACCCGCACCTTGTCGAGCGGCGTCAGGTCGAGGGCGCGAAAATAGTATTCACCTCTGGGGTAAATCTCCTTGCCCGCCGCTTTCTCCTGCAGCAGGAATTCCCGTAAAGCGGCCATATAATCGCTGGCAAATTCTCCCGCGAGGGGTCCTTTCCAGCTTTCGTCAAGTTTTACGCGATCATCCATATTCGGCTGATAGCAACACGATACTGATAGGCAAAGCAGGATCAAGGCCGCTTGCCAGTTTCGCCTGGGGAGATTACCGTCCTGTTGAAGCGCCATTAGAAAGCGCAAGCGCACAAGGACAAATATCTTCCCATGACCGACAGCAATATTCCCGTCATTTCCGCAACCGGCCTGTTCACGCCGACTGACAGCATCAGCAATGAAGAACTTGTTGCCAGTTTCAACGCCTATGTAGATCTTACCAATCGCGAAAATGCCGAGGCCATTGCGGCCGGCGAGGCGGAAGAGCTGCCGCACAGTTCAGTTGAATTTATCGAGAAGGCTTCGGGCATCAAGTCGCGTTTCGTGCTTTCCAAGGATCCGATCCTTGATCCCGAGGTGATGTGCCCCCGATTGCCAGAACGACCCAATGAAGAAATCTCGGTACTCGCCGAAATCGGCGTCAAAGCCGCGCTGCAGGCACTGGAACGGGCAGGGCGCAAGCCGGAAGATGTCGATGCGGTGCTTTGCGCCTGCTCGAACCTCCAGCGCGCCTATCCGGCGATTGCTGTTGAAATTCAGGCCGCGCTAGGCATGGAAGACGGCTTTGGCTTTGACATGAACGTTGCCTGTTCCTCCGCGACTTTCGGTATCCAGACTGCTGCTGATTATATCCGCTCGGGCAGCGCCAAGTCGGTGCTGGTGATCAATCCGGAAGTCTGTTCGGGCCATCTCAACTGGCGCGACCGGGACAGTCATTTCATTTTTGGTGATGTCGCGACAGCGATCCTTATCGAATCCAAAGATATTGCACCTGCGCAACATTGGGAAATCGTCGGCACGAAATTGAAAACGCAATTTTCCAATAATATCCGCAACAATTTCGGTTTCCTCAATCGCACGCATCCGGAGAGCCGTGACGACAAGGACAAGCTGTTCGTTCAGGAAGGCCGCAAGGTGTTCAAGGAAGTGGTGCCAATGGTTGCCAATATGATCAACCAGCAGACGGAACGTCTGGGCATCGAAACTGCGGCTCTGAGGCGTCTCTGGTTGCATCAGGCGAATGCCGGGATGAACCGGTTGATCGCCCAGCGCGTCCTTGGGCATGAAGCAAGTGACGATGAAAGCCCGACCGTCCTCGATACATATGCGAATACGTCCTCGGCAGGTTCGATCATCGCCTTTCACAAGCATAGCGACGATCTGGCAGACGGGGATATCGGGCTGATCTGTTCCTTTGGTGCGGGCTATTCAGCCGGGACGGTTTTTGTGCGCAAGGTTGCGTGATCGGGGAGATTTGAAATGACGATGACAGGCCAGTGCCTATGCGGCGCGGTAAGCTACTCGATCGAGGGAGAGCTGCAGATGTGCGGCGTCTGTCACTGCAAAAACTGTCAGCGACAAGCGGGTAGCGCTTATTCCGTACTCTTCGCGGTCGCGGATGATCAGATCGAGATCAGAGGCGATCTGACAACCTATGATGATCATGCCGAGAGCGGCAATGTCGTCCATCGCCATTTCTGCGGTACTTGTGGTTCGCCGGTGAAAACTTCGCTTCCCACCCAGCCGGGGATGACCTTCATCAAGGCGGGGACCCTCGACGATACCAGTGTGTTGCATCCGCAAATCCACTTCTGGACCGGCAGCAAACAGCCCTGGGTCGAGATTGATCCCAATGTCCCGCAAATCGAAGGGAATCCCGGATGACGGTCACCCGATCGATAACAGCGGCAATGATGGCCTTCGCATTGCTCGCAGGCTGCGTAGAGCCCGCTGAACAACGACAATCGGATCAAGTCGAGGTCGATGCTGGGCTTGCTCCAATCATCCTTCAGGCGGATGGTGTCTCACAGGGAGAGGATAGGAACTTCCCCTACGGCACCGAGAAAACCAACGTTATCGCCATGCTCGAACGCTTTGGTCCGGTCCACCAGAACAGGAATGAGGAGTGCGGTGCCGGACCGATGGATTCCGCTTCCTCTCCAGCGACAGGCCTGACCGCCAATTTTCAGGATGACAAGCTGGTCGGCTGGTTTTTTGATGGTGACGGAACATTGGCGCATACCGCGAATGATATCACCGTCGGATCGACCCGCGCTGCTCTGGAAGAAGCGATGCCGATCGAAATGCAGATCGAGAGCACGCTGGGAATCGAGTTTTTTTCAGGGTCCGGAGAAGCCGGTTTTATCGGTGGTTTCCTTACGGATGAAAGCGACGATGCGACTATCGAGAGCCTTTATTCCGGTACCAATTGCTTTTTTCGCTGACCTTTTGAGGGTGCGATTTCGGAGGATAATATGATCAGTTTACGGGCGCGCTTGCTGTTCTTCATCGTCCGTATTTCGGGGCTGAAAAACCATCTGCTCAAACCTGGCAAGGCAGAGAAATATATCGCCCGGGATCATGCGCGCGGTCCGGCATTGCCCGTTCGCTGGCTGCGCAAGCATTGCGACATCGAAAAAACCGAGATTGATGGACAGCCCTTATACCGGCTTAGTCCGAAGAAAAATGGTAGTTCCCTGCACATTTTCTACCTGCATGGTGGTGGCTATGCGTTTAACATTGTTTCTCTTCATTGGCATTTCATCAAGAAGCTGATTCGTAGGACTGGCGCGAGCGTGACAGTGCCGATCTACCCGCTTTCTCCGGAGAACAAGTGGGACCGCAGCTATGCGATGGTGATAGAGGCATTCGAACAAGCGGTTTCCCGGCACGGTGCGGAGAATATCGTCGTAATGGGCGACAGTGCGGGGGGCGGATTCTCGCTCGGCCTGTCGCAGATGTTACGCAATCAGGGCAAGGCTTTACCGAGCAAACTGGTGCTGCTCAGCCCCTATCTGGATCAGACCGCTGCTGATGTCACGCAGTTGGAACTGGACAAGACCGACATCCTGATCTCGATCGAGGGTATCCGCCGCCTTGGTTCCTGGTGGATGCGCGAGGGGGAGGACCCGGCGATGTTCCCGGCCAGTCCGTTGTTCGCGCCGGTTGATGGATTGCCGCCGATGCTGGTGTTTGCGGGGACCGATGAGGTGTTGCTGGCTGATTCTTTGCGGCTGAAACGTAAAGGTGACGAAGTTGCCGCGGAAATCGATTTGAGAATTTATGACCGAATGCAGCATGTCTGGATGCTGTTGCCCATTCCGGAAGCGAAGAAGGCGCTGGACGAAATTGTTGGATTTTTGACCATTCCGAAAATAAAGATTTAAAAACAATGGGTTAGAGAGATTAAGGAGGTGAATTCAGTCCTTCAGCGCTCGGCCGCGTTCGATCACCGCTAGCCGTCGTTGCTCGACATCGTCGGCCGTCACATTGTCGTTCCACGCATCGGTGGTCTGTTTTTCCAGCGCGAGCGCGTCTCTAAAGTTGCGGTCATAGCCGTCGACGATAAGCCGCTTATATGCTTTGAGAAATTCGGGATCGATGCTGGCCATGTCCGCAGCCAGGGCGCGAGCCTTGGGCATCAGTTCGTCGGCCGAATAGACATGATTGACGAGCCCCCAGTCACAGGCGGTCTGGGCATCGAGAAACTGGCCGGTGAAGCTGAGTTCGCAGGCTCTCGACAGGCCGATGAAGCGCGACAGTTTCTGCGACAGGCCCCAGCCGGGAATAATCCCCACCCGGGCGTGGGTATCGGCGAAACGGGCATTGGTCGAGGCAATGCGGACATCGCAGGCGAGCGCAAGTTCGAAGCCGCCGGTGATCGCGACGCCGTTGATTGCACCAATCACAGGCACGGTCAGCGACTCCAGCGCACGGCAGGGATTGCGCGCGGGGTTCTGGTCGGTCGCTGCGCCGAGCCCCTGTTCGCCCAGTTCCTTGAGGTCGAGGCCGGCTGTAAAAGCGCGCTCACCGGCGCCGGTAACGATGACGGCGCGAATATCCTTATCCTGGGAAATATCCTGACAGGCATCGAACAATTCCGTGCGCAGCGGATGGGACAGTGCATTCATCGCTTCCGGACGGTTGAGAGTGATCGTCGCCACACCATCGGATTTTTCCAGCAGTACCAGAGCCATCAGTCGCTATCTCCTGCTTCATATTTTTCAGCGATTTGTGCGCCCATCGCGCCGGTCATTGCGAAACATTGTTCGGGATCGCTTTGCCGAAGTTCTGCAATCTTCTGTTCCATGCCTTCCGCAATGACCAGTTCGGGAACATTATTGGCCACAGCATCAAGAATCTGCTGCGCACAATCATCCGGCTCCATGCCATTGTCGATCGCGGCATCGGATTTCCCGCGGCGCTCGCCTTCTTTGGTCAGCGCGTTGCGCGACACATTGGTGCGGATCGAGCCGGGCAAGATATTGGTGACATGGATATTATGCAATTGCTCGGTTTCGGCGCGCAAGGCGTCCATATAGCCGATCAGTCCGTGCTTGGCGGCGCAATAAGCGGTGCGCAAAGGCACGCCGACACGGCCCGCGACCGAGCTGATGCCGACAATATGACCGCCGCCAGCGGAAATCATATGGGGCAGCAGCAGCTGGGTCAGCCAGATCGGGGCGAGCAGATCGATATCAATGATCGTCTTGTGGATATCCGGAGGCGTATCCAGCGCCAGACTGCGCTGGCTGATGCCGGCATTGTTGACCAGAATATCAACCTTGCCCTTCCAGTTGCGCGCTTCTTCAACCTTTGCGGGCAGGGCGTCGTAGTCGGTCGTTTCAAAGGGTAGGATCAACGTGTCGGTCTTGATCTCGGATGCGACTTGTTCGAGCGCTTCGGTGCGGCGCCCCGACAATATGATATGAGCGCCTTCTGCAGCAAAGGCTTTTGCCAACGCTTCGCCAATTCCCGAGGATGCCCCGGTGATCCAGACAATCTTACCGTCAAATTTCATAAGCTCATTCCCTGTTCGGCCGCTTTGGATTTCTTCCAGCCGACATAACAAAGCGCCAGCATGATCACATTTCCCACAGCATCAAGCAGCCCGATGCTGGTGAACACCGGATCGTGGAAGGTGAAATAATAGTTGAAACCGAAAAAGGGCACCAGCGCGATTCCGTAAACCAGAAAGGTCAGCGACGAGAAACGGGAAAAAGCAGCAAATAGCCCCGACAATAAAGCTTGTGCGCCAAAGCAGGCGACAGCGAACGGCAACAGGCGTCCGCCTTCGCGATATTCCGCGAGGAACACCGTATCAATCACATGCTGCGGAAACAAAGCAGCCCATCCACCGAGGACAAAGAACACCAGCGCAATGAAAAACTGGATGCGCTTGGGTGTCATGTCCATTCCGCCGGTTAAGCGTTCTTGCTCAACTTCGGCGCATCATCGCCAAGGTCTTCAAACCAGGCCTCGACTTCGCCGTTCAGCTTGATCAACAAGGGGTTGCCTTTGCGGTCCATTGTCTTGCCTGCCTGGACCTTCACCCAGCCTTCCGAAACGCAATATTCTTCGATATTATGTTTGCGGTCACCGCGAAAATTGATCCCGATACCGCGCGACAGCAATTCGCCGCCATAATGCGGGCTGCGGGGATTGATGGCGAGATGGTCGGGCGGGGTGTCCGGTCCGGCGGCTGCGCTATTGGCGGGGTCGGATTGTTGGTCTTCGGTCATTTTGTTTCAATACTCCAATTTGCTTGCGGCGCTTTGCCACAAACAGGCGGATAATCAAGTGTTCCCGGCTCTCAGACCGGGGACATTCTATCAGTTGAACACATCCTTGATATTTTCACCCGCTTTTGGATCGGGCCCAAATCGATTATCGCCACGGGTTCCTTCAAGGCACATGAATACCAGCACGATCAAACCGCCGACGAGCGGAATGAAATTCAGCAGCACAAGCCATCCTGATTTGTCCTGATCGTGGAATCGGCGAACCTGCACCGCCAGAGAAGGTATGATAATCGCGAGGTAAAATACGCTGAGCAGAATGGAACTTGAACTCCAGGTAGCCATCTCAAAGCTGTCTGCTGGATCCGATGCCGTCGTGAAGCTGCCGGTCATCCAACCCAGAACCACGCCAACGATCAATATCAGCAGGATAAACATCCAATATTCTTTGCGCCGGGAGCGTCCGCTAAAATCCGCATAGCGCCGTAGTGGCATCAACATCCATTCCATGATTTTTCCCCTCTTAAGCCCAGATATTGCGATGATAGGAGAAGTGTTCGGATAATCAAGTCGTATCGATCTGGCCGGACGTTTAGTTGCGTTTGGATCGGCATCGGTAATCCTGTGCATCTAATTAGGCCTCGCCCCCCATAATCGTTGATTGAACCTTGCCAATCAAAATTTGGAAAGTTATCTCTCAAAGAGATTTTTGGGGAGTTGTATCAGAATGCGTGGTTCTTTATTTCTAGTTTCTTCCGTTTTACTTGCTGGCTGCGGCGGTGGCAGTAGCACTTCGGCGCCTGTGCAGCTTCCAACAACAACGAACGCCCGGCCTCAGATATCGGCAATCGGCTCAGCAGTGATCACTGAAAATCAGACAGCCGTGCTAACCGTGCAGGCGAGTGATAGCGATGGCGATCAGTTGAGCTTTTCCCTTTCCGGAGCCGATGCGGATGAATTTGTCATCAATTCCTCCGGAGCATTGTCGTTCCGGACAGTTCGGAATTTCGAATTGCCGACGGATGCCGACATGAATAATATTTACAACATCGCTGTTACCGTCAGCGATGGCAGTCTGACAGCGAGCTCCAACGTGTCGGTGACGGTCCAGAATGACCGTGAAGGCATTCGCGTTCGGCGCCTGGCGACCGGATTGAATGATGTCACTGTTATCGCGGGTACGCCAAGCCAAGACAAAGTGCTTATCGCAGAACGCGGCGGTAATATATATGAGATGGACACAGGCGATGGGACACGCAGTCTCGATCGAACTATTCTTAATGTAAATACCACCGGCGAAGGCGGGCTCTTAGGATTGGTGGTTGACCCCTCCTACATAGCCAACAGCATATATTGGGTATTTGTCACATCTGCAAGGAGCGGCCCCTTTGCTAGCTCAGGAAGCGATATTTCGATCCGAAAAATCAATCGCTTCAAACCCGAATCGTTGTTGGGTAGCGGGATTCAGCTGGAGATCCCCCACGATTCCGACATAAATTATGGCGGCTGGCTGGGCTTCGATACGGCTAATGATCTTTATGTTATGGTTGGAGATGCAGGTGATAGCAATAACGCACAAGATCCCAATTCAAAATTGGGCAAGGTCCTGCGATTGCGACCGAATCCAGATCCATTTGCTGGCGCGGCACCCGTATATTTACTGGCTCCCCCTGGAAATCCTTATGCTGATGGCGGAGGTGATCCTTTTGTTTATGCGCTCGGTTTGCAGGATCCTCGTAGCGGCAGCCTGTTCGGCGATGGAGTATATTTTTCTGATCGGGGTAGCTCGGAGGAAGAAATAAATTTTCTATTTCACAATGGCGGAGGAACAAATTTCGGGTGGCCATTTTTTGAGGGCAGCAGCCCATCATCAGGCAGTGCGTCACAGGATCTAACGGCATCAGTGACGGCATATGCCAGAGGCAATAGCGATCGAGCGGGTAGTTCGGTGGTAGCCGGTGCGATTTATAACGGGTCGGTTATCAGCCTGCAGTCAAAATATATCTTTGCAGATAGTGACAGCGGTAAAATTTGGGCCATCGGCATAAATGACCTGACCGGGGGCGAAATAGTCCCCTCATCGAAATACGAATTGCTCAATGCCGACTTTGAACCAGATGCAGGCAGTCTCGATGCTATTGTGGCGATCGGGAAGGATCGAGCAAATAACCTGATTCTCGCCGATGCGGACGGAGAAATATTTATCGTCGAACCATCTGGAGTTTAATTCCCGCCGACCCGAATCAAGTAACAATTCTTGTCGAGCCAGCGGGGTAATCTCAAATGATCAAGCAGCAGCTGCCTGGCGCGATGCCTTTTTGCGATCGTTCGGATCGAGATAGCGTTTGCGCAGGCGGATGTTCTTTGGCGTGACCTCGACCAGCTCGTCATTGTCGATATAGGCAATTGCCTGTTCGAGCGTCATGACTTTCGGTGTGGTCAGGCGAATGGCGTCTTCCTTGCCGGAGACGCGGAAGTTGGTCAGTGCCTTTGACTTCATCG
>JBALUX010000097.1:0-10741 GCA_036963725.1 Parasphingorhabdus sp.
CGCCGGTGCGTCGTTGATGCCGTCGCCGGCCATCGCGACCCGCTTGCCGGCGGCCTGCAGTTCGCTGATCACGCGGTGCTTGTCTTCGGGCGAGACATTGGCGTGGATTTCGTCGATACCAATCATCTTGCCGACCGCCTGCGCCGTGGCTTCGGCATCGCCGGTGAGCATGACGACATGGAGGCCGGATTTGTGCAGCATCTTGATCGCGTCTGCCGTTGTCGCCTTGACCGGGTCGGCGACACCGATCAGACCGGCCGCCTTGCCATCGACCGCGACAAACATCACGGTCTGGCCCTGCGAGCGGCCGTCATCGGCTTTTGCCACCAGATCGGCGCTGGTCGCGCCGAGCCGTTCCATCATCTTTTCATTGCCGATCGCGACGCGTTTATCCCGGACCGTCGCTTCGACGCCTTCGCCGGTGACCGACTGGAAATCGCTAGCCCCCTCGAACTGCAGACCCTTGTCTCTCGCACCTGCGACAATCGCGGCGGCAAGCGGATGCTCGCTGGCGACTTCGATCGCGGCCACCAATGCGAGCAGTTCGTCCGCGTCAAAGCCGCTTTCCGGTTCGACCGAGACCAGCTTGGGCTTGCCTTCAGTCAGCGTTCCGGTCTTGTCGACGACGATCGTGTCGATCTTTTCAAACGTCTCGAGCGCTTCGGCATTTTTGATCAGTATGCCGTTCTGCGCGCCCTTGCCGGTGCCGACCATGATCGCCATCGGGGTGGCGAGGCCCAGGGCGCAGGGACAGGCGATGATCAGCACGGCGACCGCGTTGACCAGACCATAAGCCAGCGCCGGCTCCGGTCCCCATATCGCCCAGACCACGAAGGTTATCAGAGCGACCAGAACCACGGTCGGCACGAAAAAGCCGGCCACCGTATCGGCTAGCTTCTGGATCGGGGCGCGGCTGCGCTGGGCGTCGGCGACCATCTGGACGATTTTTGCCAAGAGCGTGTCCTTGCCGACCCGCTCGGCGGTCATCACGAAACTGCCGGTCTGATTGACCGTGCCGCCGGTGACAGTGTCGCCTCCGGCCTTTTGTACCGGTATCGGTTCGCCGGTGATCATCGCCTGATCGATCGTGCTTGATCCTTTGGCGATAGTGCCGTCGACCGGGACTTTTTCGCCGGGCCGGACGCGCAGTTCGTCACCCGACTGTACTTCGTCGAGGGCAATTTCTTCTTCCGAGCCGTCTGCGTTGATCCGCGTGGCGACCGGCGGGGCCAGTTCGAGCAGCGCGCGCAAGGCGCTGGAGGTCTGGCCGCGCGCTTTCAGTTCGAGGACCTGGCCCAATAATACCAATGTCGTGATGACGGCGGCGGCTTCATAATAGACGGCGACAGTGCCGTCATGGCCGCGGAAGGCCGCAGGAAACAGACCGGGGAAGAAAGTTGCGACCAGGCTGAAGCCATAAGCCACGACAACGCCCAGCCCGATCAGGGTGAACATATTGGGGTTCATGGTCTTGATCGATTGTACGGCGCGAACGAAAAACGGCCAGGCGCCCCAGAGGACGACCGGCGTTGCCAGCAATAGCTGTATCCAAGTTGCGGTGCCGGGGTCGAACCATGACTGGAACGGCTGGCCGGGGATCATGTCTCCCATCGCGTAGAGGAACAAAGGCAGGGAGAAGGCCGCGCTGATCCAGAAGCGGCGGCGCATGTCGATATATTCGGGATCGGGGCCGCTATCGAGCGAGATGGTTTCCGGCTCCAGCGCCATGCCGCAGATCGGACAGGAGCCGGGGCCCTCCTGCCGGATTTCCGGATGCATCGGGCAGGTGTAGATCGTGCCTTCGGGTACGTCCTCCTGCGCGGCAGAAGGATTTGGCGATAGATAGTGATCCGGATCGGCGACAAATTTGGTCCGGCAAGCGGCGGAACAGAAATGATAATCCTGATTCGCATGATGCGCGTGATATTCGGTCTTGGCGGGATAGACCGTCATGCCGCAGACCGGGTCCTTGACCAGCGCGGCGCCATCTTTGGAGCCATGGTCGTGGCCATGATCATGTGAGGCGAACTCGGTCATATCCATATCCTTTTCGGTTGCGATCACTATACCCTATGGGGGTATATATGAGCTATGGGCAAAAGAGTCAATGTCGCCGCTTGCATGGCTGTAAAGATGCGAAAAAAAGCCCCACATCGCTTGGGCTGCGACATGGGGCGGGCTGGAATGTTATGGAAGGACGCCGGTCAAGGGCGATCCGTCTTTAGTTCGGTTCTGCATCCGGCGTTTCGGGGTCAGCCATATTGCCATGGGTCATCGTTGAATGATCCATTTTCGAATGGTCCATCTTGCTGTGATCCATCTTGGTTTTGTCCATCTCGCTGTGGTCCATCTTGCCGGGATCCATCATATGGCAGACTTTTTTGCCGTCCTCGTCGGTCATGCAGCATTTCATACTGCCATCTTCCATTTTTTCCATTTCATGGCCGTCATGCCCCTCTTCGTGATGGTTGGCGAGAGCGGCGCCGGAGGTAGAGAGCGCAAAGGCTGCGGTAGCCAGAGTCATTATATAATGCTTCATGTTCATTTCCTTCGTGGCTGGTTGGTGGTCAATTATAGCTGGCATAAACGCGCTGCCCTTTGGGGCCAAAGGCGATCACCTGATAAGGCTGTTTCATATCCTGATATTCCATGCCCGGCGATCCCACCGGCATGCCGGGTACAGCGAGGCCAGTCACGCCTTCGGGTTTTTCGCTGAGCAATTTCCGGATCGCTTCGGCCGGGACATGACCCTCGATCACATAGCCTTCAACGATCATCGTGTGGCAGGCGCGCAGTTCGGTGGGAACGCCGTGCAGATCCTTGACCATCTGCATATCGGCATTTTCTGCGATCACTTCGGCATCAAGACCGGTGGCAGCATGATCCGCCCATTCCAGACAGCAGCCGCAACCGGCATCCCGGTACATCGTGTAGCTTGCCGCCTGTGCCGCAGTCGAACAGGCCGCCAGCGATAGCAGCAACAGTCCGGCAGCGCTGGTCTCCCGCATCGATTTTGCAATAGTTCCGATCATCAATCTTTCCTTTCAAATTGCCGCCCGCTGCCGAAGCAGCAAGACCGGCAGATCACCGTTTCACTTTTTCAAACAGGTCGATCAATTCTTCAAATTTCTCTTTTTGCTCGGCCGGGCTGCCGGTCGCAATCGCTTCGCTGACGCAGCAGGCGGCATGGTCTTTCAGGATCTGGCTCTCAACCTTTGCCAGCGCCGCTTTCACCGCCTGCACCTGGTGCAATATATCGATGCAATAGCGGTCGTCGGCGATCATCTGGGCGACCCCGCGCACCTGCCCTTCAATCCGGCGGAGCCGGGTGATTTTCTGATCTACTGCACCTTTGGCCATGTTTTCTCTCTTGTCTTGGTACCCTATGGGGGTATATATGAAGCCATGCAAAAATCCAACATGAATTATTCACGCCGCACGATGATCGGCTCGCTTGCCGCCTTGAGTGGTCTCGCTGCCCTGCCCATGCCCGCCTGGTCGATGGGCCAGATGGGCGGCCCGGTGCGCAAGGGTATCCATGAACTTACCGGCGCCAAGATCGATCTGCATATCGCCGATGGCAGCTTTGCCACCGGTGGCCGGTCGGGGCACGCGATTGCGGTCAACGGCACGGTTCCGGGGCCGCTGATCCGGCTGAAGGAGGGTGAGCAGACAATCCTCTCGGTGCACAATATGCTCGATGTCGACAGCTCGGTGCACTGGCACGGGCTGCTGCTGCCGTTCCAGTTTGACGGTGTGCCGGGGATCAGCTTTCCGGGGATCAAGCCCGGCCAGCGTTTTGACGTGCCGCTGACGCCGCGCCAGTCGGGAACCTACTGGTGGCACAGCCATAGCGGGCTGCAGGAACAGATCGGCCATTATGGCCCGATCATCATCGATCCCGCTGGCCCCGATCCGGTGCAATATGACCGCGAGCATATCATCCTGCTGAGCGAATTCACCCCGATGCACCCGCACCAGATTATGAAGAAGCTTAAGGTCGGCGAAGGCTATTTCAGCATGCAGAAGACCAGCGCGACGGACGACTATGATTTGAGCGGTGAAGAGCGGCGGATGTGGGGGAAGATGCGGATGATGCCAACCGACATCGCCGATGTCTCTGCGCCGACTTACAGCTATCTGATCAACGGCCATAGTCCGGAGGACGGGCTGGAGCTGCCCTACAAGCCTGGCGAGCGAGTGCGCCTGCGGATCATCAACGGTAGCGCGATGACGTTCTTCAATGTGCGTTTGCCGGGCCTGCCGATGACGGTGGTGCAGGCGGACGGGATGAATGTACAGCCGGTCGAAGTGGACGAGTTGCAGATCGGTGTTGCCGAGACTTATGATGTGATTGTCACGCCGACCGAAGCGGGTGCTTTCGCGGTTGCGGCGGAGAGCATGGACCGGAGCGGCATGGCGCAGGCATCGCTCACCTCGCAATCGGGGCGAAAGGCCGCCTTCCCTGCCCTGCGCAACCCGCCTTTGCTGTCGATGGTCGATATGGGTCATGGTGGCATGGATCATGGTGATGCCAGCGACGATGCGCCGATGGATCACAGCAAGATGGATCACGCAGCCATGGGCCACGCGATGCCGGAAGCCGCGCCTGCTGGCGGGCATGATATGGCCGCCATGGATATGAGCGGCGGCATGGACATGCGCGATACGGCGCTGCTGCCCGCCAGTGTCAAGGTTGGTCCCGGCATCGATATGGTATCGATGAACCCGCAGGACCGCACCGGCTATCCCGGCCTAGGTTTCGACGATGTGCCGCATAGAGTGCTCAACTATCGTCTGCTGAATTCGCTCGAGATGGACCATGACAAGCGCGCGCCGGACCGCGAGATGGAGCTGCATCTGACCGGCAATATGGAACGCTATATGTGGTCCTTTGACGGCAGGAAATATAGCGCGGTCGGCGATGATCCGATCCGCTTCGGCTTTAACGAGCGGGTGCGGGTGAAGCTGGTCAACGACACGATGATGGCGCATCCGATCCACCTGCACGGCATGTTCTTCGAACTGGTCAACGGTCAGGGCCACCACCAGCCGAAGAAACATACGGTGATCGTCCAGCCGGGCAGCAGCGCGACTTTTGACGTGACCACCGACGAGCCGGGTGACTGGGCCTTTCACTGCCATCTGCTCTACCATATGCACGCCGGGATGATGCAGACGGTCAGCGTCGCCTTTCCGGAAGGAGCGGCGTGATGCGGTTATTGGCAACAAGCCTGATGGCGATGGTCGCGGCCACGCCGGCACTCGCGCAGGATCACAGCCAGATGGACCACAGCGCGCACCAGATGCCAGCAGCTCCGGAAGAAGCACCCGAGGTCGATCATTCGCAAATGGACCATGGCGCTATGGGCCACGGTCCGCCAGCCGCCCCGCAAGTACCGTCCCCAAACAACCTGACCGGCCCGCCCAATGCAGCAGATGCGATCTGGGGTCCGGATGCCATGCGTCTGGCCCGTGAGGCTCTCTATCAGGAGCATGGCAATATGCAGATCTTCTGGTTTCAGGGCGACCGGCTGGAATATCGCGCGCGTCAAGGCGACGACGGCTATCTCTGGGATCTGCAAGGCTATTATGGCGGCGACATCGACAAATTCTGGTTCAAGAGCGAGGGCGAAGGCAATTTCGGCGAACCGCTGGAAAGCGCCGAAGTACAGGCTCTCTACAGCCGCGCCATCGCGCCCTTTTTCGATCTGCAGGCCGGCGTCCGGCAGGACCTGACGGGGCCCGACCGCACTCATGCGGTGATCGGTATCCAGGGGTTGATGCCCTATATGTTCGAAGTCGATGCCGCGGCATTTCTCTCCAGCAAGGGCGACCTCACCGCGCGCATCGAGGCGGAATATGACCAGCGGATCACCCAGCGCCTGATCCTGCAACCGCGCGCCGAGATAAATCTGTCGGCTCAGGAGATTCCCGAACTGGATATCGGCGCCGGTATCGATAATATCGAACTCGGCCTTCGGCTCCGCTACGAGATCGCCCTCGAATTTGCGCCTTATGTCGGGATCGAGCAGGAATGGAAACTCGGCGGCAGCCGCGACTTTGCGCGGCTTGCCGGGGAAGATGCGAGCGTTACCAATTATGTGGTGGGCGTGCGTTTCTGGTTTTGATCGGCTGGCGGAGCCGATGATCCTTTAACAAATGCGTTGCTACCGGCCGCTTATCGGCGGAACCCGAAGCAGGTTTCCGTGTAAATTGATCAACGCGAGGAAAAATCATGTTGCTGAAGAAAATCAAGACACCAGGCCTGTCCCATCTTTCCTATCTGGTCGGTTCCGGCGGCAAGGCGGCCGTCATCGATCCGAGACGGGACTGCGACATCTATCTCGAGACCGCGCGCGCCGAAGGCCTTGAAATCACCCATATCTTCGAGACCCATCGCAACGAAGATCTGGTTTCGGGCGCGCCGATATTGGCAAGCATGACAGGCGCTACGGTATATCATGGCCCCAATCCGGCGGGTGATGTTGTTTATGCGAAGACCGCCCGTGAAGGCGACCGGTTCGACATCGGGCAACTGGCGATCGAGATCATCGAAACCCCCGGCCATACGGACGATCATATCGCCTTCGCGCTGTATGACAGCGAATATCCTGATGGTGCCGTCGGCGTATTCACCGGCGACGCATTGTTCGTGGGAGATGTCGGCCGCACCGATTTCTACCCGGATCGCAAACGGGAAGTTGCCGGACTATTGTTCGATTCTCTGCAGAAAATTCTGGCGCTCGGCGATCAGGCGATGATCTATCCTGCCCATGGTGCCGGATCGGTTTGCGGATCGGGAATGGCCGAGCGGGAATTTTCGACGGTCGGACACGAGAGGAAAAACAATTCGCGGCTGCAGATCCAGAGCCGGGACGAATTTATCGAGGCCAAGATCAACGAGAACCACTATCAGCCGCCCTATTTCCGGTTGATGGAACGGCTCAATATGGAAGGCGGCGATCCTGCACCGCGGGTGCCAAGGCCGAAAAACCTGACCCTGTCGGAACTGGACGGTTGTAACGCGACCCATTGGGTAGATGTGCGCGATCCGATGGCTTATGCCTCGGGTCATTTTCTCGGATCAATGAACCTGCCGGTCGGCATGGTTTCTGCCTTTGCCGGATGGTATATCGGCGAGGAAGACAGCATTTTGCTGATCGGTACGGACGAAAGCGAGCTTGCCAGCGCAACGGAGCATTTCGTTCGCATCGCGCTCGACAATATCGTTGGCGGATATACCGGCGTGGTTTCGGCGGCAGCAGCAGGGAAAAGCATGGAACAAGTCCCGATGATCGAGACGGAGGAAGTCAGGAAGCGGCTGGACGAAGGCAGCAGCGACTGGACCTTGCTCGACGTACGCGATGCGGATGAACGCAGCGAATTCTCGATCGAAAGTTCGCAGCATATCTATGTCGGCGAATTGAACGAACGCTGGAAAGAGCTCGACAAGGCGCATCACTATACATTGATGTGTGCCAGCGGCATGCGGGCGACCGTCGCCGCGGGCTGGCTGGCCAGTCGCGGATTTGGAAAACTCGATATTTATCTGGGGTCGATGGGCGCGTGGAAAGCGTCCGAGGAAGAGAATTAAGGGATTTTGTCAGCGATCAGGCGGGAAAGCGGCCGTATCCCGGCCGGTCATTATTGCGCCGGCGTACCGAAGGACCGGAAGCTTTCGAAATGCTTCTTCGTCTCTGGTGCGACCTCCGCAGCGGACAGAATCTCGTCGAGCTGGGCCTTGCCATGCTGACTGTCCTGACCGACCATGATTCCCGCCATGCGCCAATCAGGAAATTCCCGGTGCTTGATCTCACGGCGATCGAAGAAGACCAGGCCATCATGACGCCGGTCTGCCTCGATCAGCCTGATGCACTCGCCGACGCTCTGCTTGGACCCTTCCAGGGTTTGCATGAAATTCAGTCCGTTGAAGGTAAGCAGCCCGGTCAGACCCAAGGTTTCGTTCCGCTTGCTCGCTTCTTCCAAAATGGCCTGAAAATCGGCGTCGGTCAGGCCAGCGCGCGCGGTGCTGATATAGCTAATCGATGAAATTACCTCATTTGACATAGCACCACTCGACCCCCCTGCTTTTACGAATCTGGCAAATGTGAATGCACGCTATCGGCATTCGAGTCCGGTGGCTATATGCAATATCGAGGCAGTATCAAGGACTATATCGGCCCGGAAATGATAGTATAGCTGGCCCCCACCACCTTTGGATGTATTGCAGACGTCTGCAGGGAAGTGGCATTTATCAGAGCGGACAAGGATGCCGTCGGAAATGATCATGGCCTTCGCCCGGTCCCTGTTGGCGGGAAAAATTGAAACCGTCAGCACCAGTCAGGCCCTCCCCGCCAGAAGCGGAAAGGGCCTGTTTGACTATATATCGGTGCGCCAGGACGATATGTCAGGCGCGTGGTAGATATCAGGGACGGGCGTCAGCCAGTTCCGTGCCTGCATGTGCGCTGAAACCGCTCATTTCGACGCGGTCGATGGCCGTCAGCCATTGTGTTTTGATTGCATCGCTGCACTTGCTCAGAGTGTGGTGGGGGAGCAATACCGAGTAGTGTCCGCTGCGGCAATAAGAGCGCGCTTCTTTTTCGAGGCGCACCATCATCCGTTCGCGGCTGCTTTCGTTCTGCAGTTCTTGAGCGACAAATTGAAACGACGCTTCTACCTCTGCGGCTACCGCAGGAGTGGTAGCGATCGCCGATAGTGCGAGCGCGAATAGGGCTGTGCTTTTGACGGTGTTCATAATGTAATTTCCTTCTGAATTTGTGCGTTGCAGCATTCTCGATTCAGGCAAAAAGCACCATCGCAGCTTGCGCACGGCCCGTTGCAATCTTTGCAAAACCTAATTTTATCATTCATTTTCAGAATATTGCGACGGTTTCGCGAGATCAAGAAAAAGCGCAGAAATAGCTTTTCTCAAAAAATGGTGCATTGCAGCATAAAATCGGCTAGTGTCGCGACACAGCGCGTAACTGATCCTGATTCACCCTTTGCAGGGATAAGGTTCCTGATGACGGATCATGCTGTCGTAACGAATATCAGGAGTAACAATGCGCAGGCTTCCCCCAACCGGTGCCCTTGAAGCTTTTCTGGCCACAGCACGAAGCGGCACGCTACGCGCAGCCGCGGCTGATCTGAATCTGTCCCCTTCTGCGTTGAGCCGGCGCATCCAGAATTTGGAAACCTATGTCGGCCAGCCTCTTTTCGAACGGCGGCACCATGAATTCCAGCTCACCTCGACCGGGAAGCGTCTGCTGATCGGTACCGAGCCTGTGTTCGAGAAGCTCGGGCTGCTTCTGGAAGAATTGCGTGAGGAAAAACAATATAAGATCACCGTGGGCGTTCCCCCGTCCTTTGCAACAGCCTGGCTGATGCCGCGTATACAGCAATTCCGGGAAAAACATCCCGAGGTCGAACTGGCCCTGGATAGCTCCGGTTCGCCGATGGCGAAACTGGGTTTGAGTCTTGATGCCATCATCCTGTTTGCCAACAAGAATGAACATCAGATCGAAATGCACGAACTGCGCCCGCAGCGCGCCTTTGCGATCACCGCACCAAATCTGGTCGACACGCGCACCGGGCTAAAGCGCGCCTTGAAAGAGCAGCCGCTTCTGATCCACCGCGCCTTGCCGGAAATATTGCCCAACTGGCTGAAGACCGTCGGTTTGGATGCGCTGCCTTCCAGCAAGATCGAATATTATGACAATGGTCCATTACTGGTTTCGGCAGCCCAACACGGCTTGGGAATGGCGTTGGTGCTCGAAGACATGGTCAACTTCAAATCCGGAACATCCGGACTGGTTCGCCCCTTCGGCGAAAGCGCCGAGACACCTTACAGCTATTTTCTTGCGGTCAAAAATGCGTCCGGCAGCAGACGTGCGATCCGCTGGTTCAGCCAGTGGCTTCTCAACGAGGTCGCGAGCGATCCGCGAAACCTGATGCAGTCGGCAGAATTGGTCTGATCCACGGCGATTCCCTCCATGCCGAGATTGCCCTGCCGTCGATAGAACATCTCCAGAATGGCTCAGCCGGCGGGCGCGCGGGATATTTTGCTGACCGTGCTGGCGGTCGCCGTCAAAACACCATCTTCGTTGTAAACATGGCCTTCCATGAAGACGATTTTATAGCCTTGCTTGATCGCCCAACCTTCCACCCGCAGCTTTCCAGCCCGGGTAGGCTCGAGATATGTCGTCTTTATTTCCAGCGATGACAGGCCGACAATATCCGGATCGTGCAGGAACAGGGCGTGGCTCATGGCAGCATCGAGCATGGCGGTGACAAAGCCGCCCTGGACGATGTCTATCGAATGGCAATAGTCTTTGCCGATATCAAATTCGAATGTGCAGGCGCATTTTTCAGTATCGACATCAACCAGTTTTCCGCCCAGCAACCGGATGAACTTGGGCCCGTTTCGGTTGCTCTCTTCGATTATTTTGTCTTTGTTTTTCATAAATATATTCCGCGTCGACCGTTGATGACGACGCTCCATTGTCCCGAATAAGATTAAATCATGGAGTCGATTGGTCGAGAGTGTTTGCCCACAGCAGACATCGAATGCCCCCTGTTCGCAAATGCCCCCTCAGTTCACGCCGCGATCATTGCCTTCCCAATAAGGCGCGCGCAATTCCCGCCTCAGGATCTTGCCGCTGGCGTTTCTCGGCAGCTCCGGAATTACGTCGACCGTTTTCGGCACCTTGAACCCGGCAATCCGCTCCCGCGCCCAGGC
>JBALUX010000098.1:0-10704 GCA_036963725.1 Parasphingorhabdus sp.
TCGACAATCTCGCCCAGCGAGACGGCCCAGAATTTCTGCTGGCCAGCCCGTTTCAGCACGGTGATCGAAATCGGCGACCCGTTATCGGTTTCCATGAATATCTGCGTTTCACCCTCGCCAATAATGGTGCCGGGCACGTGAAAGGCGCTCGCGATCCTGGAAATAGCAGGCGGCGCATCATAAGCGACCAGTTCGCGGACCAGCGAACGGACGCGCTGTTCGCGGCTTGGTGTCCAGGCAATCTGGGCGTCCTTCGCAACCAGTTGCACATTGTCGCCGCCGGGCGCGCGGCGGCCGAATATGATGAAAGGCTTCTTCTTTATCTTCGGTGCCCGTCCGCGCGCGTCGAGAGGCAGATCTATTACATAACGAATCGTTTCGCCGACCCCTCCGTCACCGCGAATCAGAGCGTTGGTCGAAGCTATAATATAAAAACGCTGCGTGCCCGCGGGCGCATTTGGCGCGCGTTCTGGGGCAACTTTAATCGCATTTTTAACCGTTACATGGGCTATGATGGACGTGTCCGCGCTGAGGTCGGCGATGTCGGCATATTGTAATGTGTCGCCATCCTCGAAAACCTGCGAAAAAGCTGGAACGCCCCCGATTTGGGAGAAAAACAGCGTGAAGGCGAATATCGTTAACAAGCGCATGATTTTCCCTGACTCAGCATTAAAAGATGGCAGTTTTTAGCCCTTATCTTAGTTCTTTAACAGCTTAATCGACGCTGAACCAACAAAGCGATTGCCTGCGCCGAACTAGCACGTTAAAACAAATTTAAGATGGCTTTCAAGCGAACGAAAAGTTGTCATGGGGATAATAAGGGTCGCGATGGTTTCCAAGCCTCTCGCTCTTTGTCTGGAACTTCAGCAATGGAGTATACTACCTTGTGATGGGGAAAAAGGAGTTACATTTCTGAATGGCTTATGCTGACCAAGAGATGAGTTCGAGCAAGATTGTATCAATCTTTCTTGTCGTAATCATTCACCTGTTACTTGGCTATGCGCTGGTCACCGGACTAGCCTATAGTGCGGTCAAGAAGGTTGCCTCGCAACTGGACATGATCGACATCCAAGAGGAAGAACCGCCGGAGGAAATGGAGGAGCCACCACCACCTCCTCCTGAAAAGCCGATTGAGCCGCCACCAGTGGTTTCGCCACCGCCCATCGTGGCGCCTGTGGTTGCGCCTCGTCCGGTAATCCGCACGGTTCCAACCGCGCCGCCTCCGCCGCGTCCGGTAGTCGCGCCTCCACCACCTCCACCGCCTCCACCACCGCCGCAAAGGGCGACACCGGAGCCTCGTGGTAATCCTGGCAACTGGGCCAATGCGAACGATTATCCTTCGCGGGCTCTGCGCGAGGAACGGGAAGGCACTACTCGTTTCAGATTGACTGTTAACGCCGATGGACGGGTAAGCGATTGCCAGATCACCGGTTCTAGCGGCCACGCTGATCTCGATGATGCTGCCTGCAAAAACTTGACTCGACGCGCACGTTTCAGGCCTTCTCTGGACGCAAACGGAAATGCGACAACCGGCTATTATTCCAACGCCGTTCGTTGGGAAATACCCAAATAATATATTGGGAAGGGCATCTTGTGATATCCTTCCCGCAACAAATTTTTTGCTATAAATTTATCCTGAGGGGAATGTTAAAATGTTGATTGAAATTTTGGCCGCTGGTTCGACAGCACCACAAAACGCTTTCGGTTTCTGGGAAGCCATGCAGCAGGGCGGTGTTATCGCTTGGTCTGTTCTCGCAATTCTGACGATCATGTCTGTATCTTCTTTCTACATTCTGTTTTCTAAATTGTTCGAGCAGAACAAGGTTATGAAGCAGGGACAAGCGATGCGCTCGACTTTCTGGCGTGCTGGCACCTTGAAAGAAGGCGCTGCGAAGCTGGACAAGAATTCCGCTTACCGTCAAATCGTTGATGATGCGATCAAGGCCGACGAAGACCATGCCAAATTGACCGACCCGGTTGAAGCGCATGACTGGCTGCACGGATCGATCGAGCGTTCGCAGGATCTGATCAAATCCAAATTGGCTACTGGTCTGCCATGGTTGGCTACCGTTGGTGCAACATCGCCGTTTATCGGACTGTTCGGTACGGTTATCGGTATCTATCGCGCACTGATCAAAATCGGCATCGCCGGTCAGGCATCGATCGACGCGGTTGCTGGCCCGGTTGGTGAAGCACTGATCATGACCGCACTTGGTCTTGGTGTGGCTGTTCCAGCCGTTCTTGCTTACAACTGGTTGCAGGGACGCAACAAGCGGATCTCCGAACAGCTTGCTGCATTTTCCAACGACGTCCTGGGCTATATGGCTTCGGATGGCGGCGTTAAGCCAATCACACCAGCCGCAGCTTCCGCTGCTGCTAAGCCGGCTGCACCAGCCGCAAAGAAATAAGCCGTAGGCCGGGTTGCTTGCCGCATGTTGCGGCGGCAGCCCGACCAACGCACGACAAGGGGGCTTTCGTTCCCTTCAGATGGTATAGTTTTGAGAGGATAAAATCCTATGGCGATGAATGTTGGGGGCGGTAGCGGCGAGGAAACTCCTCTATCCGACATTAATACTACCCCACTCGTGGACGTTATGCTGGTGCTGCTGATCATTTTTCTGATCGCGGTTCCGGTGGTTATCCAGAGCGTAGAACTCGAGCTCCCGGTGCTTCCCTTTGAAGTGACTACGACAAAGAAGGAAAATGTCCTGCTGTCGATCACTACAACGGATGCCGCAGGACGTGACCCGGGTGAAGAAGGATATTCAGGAGCCACTCCAGGCGGCAACTGCCGCGTGTATTGGAACACTAGCCCGGTGGATTCCACCGAACTGGTCACCAGAGCGGTGAAACAGCTGGAGGATCAGATTGAATCCTTTGGTGGAGTCGAGAACATGACGCCGGAAGATATGCCGGAAGTCCATATTCGCGGTGACATCAATACACCATATAAGTGCATCGGCGGCGCAATCTACACCATGCAACGCGCCGGTTTTGCAAAAGTGGGCTTTATTTCCACACCGATCGTTGTCGAATAGTTCGACCGGCAACTAGAGTTATTGAAGGTTAAGGAGACGCACGAATGGCTATGAGTGGCGGAAGCGATGATGGCGAACCAATGATGGAGATGAACACGACGCCGCTCATCGACGTCTTGCTGGTTCTTCTCATCATGTTCATCATCACAATTCCTGTGCAAACGCACGCGGTAAAAATCGACCTGCCGGTCTCGGATGACAGTCCGCAAGATCAACCCTTGGTAGATCCGATCAAAAACCGTCTGGGAATTACGGCGACAAACGAGGTCATCTGGAATGATACCCCGGTTACGCTGAACCAGGTTAAACAATATCTGGCACAGACGAAATCGATGGTTCCGGAGCCAGAACTGCAGTTCCAGCCCGATCCGCTGAGCGCCTATCTGACCACCGACCGTACATTGGCGGTGATCAAGGACAGCGGCGTAACCAAATTCGGCTTTGTCGGTAACGAGCAATATGGCAGCTTCGGCAAGGCAAGCCGTCTACCGAACTAGGTTCTACAGCCAGAAACAGATATGGGGCCGCGATATTTTTTCGCGGCCCTTTTTTTGTGCCTGAAGCGTGGGGATGACAGCGGGCATCGCCTTGTGGATATATGCCCATCGCTTGCAGCGATGCCAGACAGTGGCGCGTCGGAAGGAAGAACGGTCAATGTATGTCCAGAACGAAGAGCGGCTTATTAGCGTCCGGGACGTTGCGCAGGCGCAAGTCGACTATGCTGGCCCGGGACAGCAAGGCAGCTGCCGTAAAGGACAGGAGATATGAACCCTCTTGGTATTGATCATCACCTCAGTGATGTCGGACCCCCCCGAGCCTGTAACGGATCCTAGTTCTAGGCAGTTATCTTAGACGAGCCTGTTTCGGCGCTGCTGAACTGCAAATCGGCCAGCCGGGCGTAGAGCCCGTTCTTGGCGATCAGACTGTCATGGTCGCCCTGTTCGACGATCCTGCCCTCATCCATCACGATGATGCGGTCGGCCGACCGTACGGTGGCCAGGCGATGGGCAATGACGATCGTGGTCCGGTCCTGCATCAAATGATCAAGCGCATCCTGCACCAGCTTTTCGCTTTCGGCATCGAGCGCCGACGTGGCTTCGTCGAGCAGCAGTATCGGCGTGTTGCGGAGCAGCGCGCGGGCGATCGAGATGCGCTGGCGCTGGCCGCCGGACAGCCGCGTTCCGGCTTCTCCCATGAAGCTGTCCAGTCCCTCGGGCAGGGCGCGGAGAAATTTCTCGGCATTGGCAACGCGCGCCGCTTCCCAGATTTCCTCGTCGGTCGCTTCCCATTTGCCGTAACGCAAATTGTCGCGGGCGGATGCGGCAAATAATACGGTTTCCTGTGGCACGAGCGCCATACGCTGCCTGATCTCGGAAGGATCGGCCGAGGGCAGGGCAACGCCGTCGATGCGCACCGATCCGCTCTGTGGATCGTAAAAACGCTGGGCCAGTTGAAACAGGGTGGATTTGCCGGCACCGGACGGCCCGACTACGGCGACTGTCTCTCCGGGTGACACGGTCAGCGAAAAATTGGCCAGTGCCTGCGTATCGGGGCGGGTCGGATAGGAAAATGTCACATTGTCGAACGCGATCTGTCCGCGCGATGGCACGGGCAGGGCAATCGGATTTTCGGGAGCCGCAATACCCGGTTTCTCGGACAATAATTCCGCCAGCCGTCCAGCGGCTCCAGCGCCGCGCAACAGATCGCCATAGACTTCGGTAAGCGCGCCGAAGGCACCCGCTACCAGGCCGCCGGTGATCACAAAGGCGGCAATGGTACCGCCGGAAATGCTTCCCTCCGACACGCCGATCGCGCCGCGCCACATCAGCATGGTGATGCCGGTGAAGATCAGGCCGATAACGATCGCGGTCATCGCCGCGCGTAGCCGGATCCGGCGTTTGGCGGTATCGAAAGTGGATTCGACCGCGCCGCTGAACCGTTCATGCTCGCGCTTTTCCTGACCAAAGGCCTGAACAATTTTCATCGCGCCCAGCACTTCGGAAATCATCGCGCCGACGTCCGCCACCCGGTCCTGGCTGGATCGCGAAACATTGGTCAGTTTCCGGCCAATGAACACGATCGGCAATATGATGACGGGAATGGCGAGCAGCAGGCCAGCGGTCAGCGTAGGGGCAAGCGTGAACAGATAAATGATTCCGCCGATACCGATCACAATATTGCGCAAGGCGACCGACACGGTAGTCCCCACCACCTGTTCAATGATCGCGGTGTCGGAGGTCATTCGCGAGGCGATTTCCGATGGCCGGTTCTCTTCAAAAAAGCCGGGAGCCAGGCGCAGCAGGTTCGCCTGAACCGCGAGCCGCAGATCGGCAACAACCCGCTCGCCGAGCCAGCTGACAAAATAGAAACGGAAGGCGGTCGCGACAGCCAGTACCGCGACAATGCCCAATAGGCCCTGAAAATAGGGAGCGATATCACCGTTGCCGGCCATGAAGCCCTTGTCGATGATCGTTTTGAAGCCAGCGGGTATTGCCAGCGTCGCCATTGCGGAGACAAACAGCGCCAGCAACGCAAAGGCGATTTGCTTCGGATAGGCAATGGCGCGATCGAACACCATCCGCAGATTTCCGATTTTTTTGAGCGGTGCGGCTGGGGTGTCTTTTTCGACGGAATTGGTTTTATCGTTCATGAGAAAGCGCCTAGCAGCCAGTCCTATTTCTAACAATCAATGGTTTGTTCCGTTTTCAAGCGGATCTCGTTGTCCAGCCAACATGGCGATGCTGGTCCAGAATACCAAGAGCCGCGCCAGTGGACAGGAGGATTCGCGGCGCCGGCGGTTCGTCGGCATAACGCTAGCCAAATGTGAGGAAATTGTTAGAACAAAACGGCTTCGGGCGGAAAGCGGCTCGGACGATTCGTGAAATTTTCGATCAAGGATGATGCGCGCATGAATCAGATTGCTTCAAAAGGCCAGTTACGAATGTCCTTGCTGCGCTGGATATTGTTTGTCGTGCCGATCACCGTGCTCCTTGGTTTCGCCTTCAGTCAGTTCGCAAATTCGGGCGAGGAAAATCGTTGGTTCCAGGCCTTGGCCAAGCCGGACGCGCAACCGCCGGGACAGGTCTTCGGTGTCGCCTGGGCCCTGCTCTATGTTATGATGGGAACCGCCTTCGCGATGGTGCTGCATGCCCGCGGCGCGCCTTTGCGAGGACCGGCTATCGTCCTGTATCTCGTGCAATATGCGCTCAACTTGTTCTGGCCGGTGTTGTTTTTCGGCATGCATCAGGTAGGTGCGGCCTTCTGGCTGCTGGTCATCATTTTCCTGCTTGCCCTGGGCACGACTCTGGTCTTTGGCCGTGTCCGCAAGGCCGCAGCGTGGCTGCTGGTGCCCTATCTGGCATGGCTTTGTTTCGCCGCCGTGCTCAACAAGCAGATCGAATGGTTGAATCCCGGTGCGGAAACCCTTGTGGTTCCGGCTGCGAGAACCCAGATATAGCGTGATATTTTTTTCGGTCTCCAAGGGGCCATGACGGAGTGTAATGAAATGCAAAGCCAGAACCGTTTTTTCGATGATATTTCCAAAGTCCTGAACGGGCTTGCCGGCACCGTAGCCGGCGTCGGCCGCGAAGCGGAATCGAGCGCCAGAGAGCGGGCCAAGGAATGGTTCGGCGGTATGGACTTTGTCTCGCGCGACGAGTTTGAAGCGGTCAAGGAAATGGCAGCCAAGGCACGGGCCGAGGCAGATGCGTTGAAGAAGCGTCTCGACGCGCTCGAAAAGGGCGCCGCTGCTCCGGTCAAGAAACCTGCGGCGAAACGTGCGGCCACCGCCAAGCCATCCGCAACCAAGCCTGAAGCGGCCAAAGCGACTGCGCGCAAGCCGGCGGCTCCCAAAACTGGCGGCTGATGACCAGCCTGATCTGAGATCAATCGCCGTTCATTATCCACAGCGTTCCCACAAACAATGTGAAGGCCGAAGGCTGCTTGCCTTGCCCTGTTCCGGCGAGTGGGCCACTAGGCTGTTATCTGCAAAGGATCTGGAACCGCGATGCTTGACGACCAATGGGAAGAGCTTGATCAGGATGAAGCACCGCCCGTCGACATGCTGGCGGCCTTTTTCGAGGCGCGCGGCTGGTCGGTAGATCATGTCGGTGACGACGAACTGTCGGTCGAGATAAAGGGCAACTGGACCAGTTACCAGATGCGCGCCATCTGGCGGAACGAAGACCATGTGCTTCAGATATTGCTTTTGCCGGAAATCCGTGTTCCGGACGAAAAGAAGACCGTCATTTACGAAACGCTTGGACTGATCAACGAGCAGCTCTGGCTGGGGCATTTCGACCTTTGGTCAAACAATAATATCTTGCTGTTCCGCCATGCTACTTTGCTCGGCGGCAGCGGCATGCTGGGCCTCGACCAGGCGCAGACAATTGTCGATCTGGCGATTGAAGAGTGGGAACGTTTCTACCCGGTCTTCCAGTTTGTCTTGTGGAGCGACAAGAGCCCGCAGGATGCGATCAAACATGCGATGGTCGATACGATCGGCGAAGCCTGAGGCCTCGGGTGGCAATCTGATCAGGATTTAGTGAATGCAATGGCGGGCGTCGATTGCGCAGCCCGGGATGCTTGGCCGGGCCTCAGCCGTTATCGCCGCGCAGGTCAAACACCATTTTGCGGTCGCTGTCCGGCACCAGGCCTTCCAGAACATGCCAGAAACCGGTCACCGATTCCTGTCCGGCCGAAACATAAGCGGAAGAAAGCTTCTCGCGCAGCTGGCGGAAAAGTTCCGCCTCCAATGTGGCGCCCTTTTCGGTCAGGCGCAGCAATTTCTGGCGACGGTCGACGATACCGGGAGACGTCAATATGAAATCCCGGTCCAGCAATTCCTTCAGCACGCGGCCCAATGACTGTTTGGTGATTGCCAGCAATTTGAGCAGCTCCCCCACGGTCAGATCGGGTTGCCGCGCAATGAAATACAAGGCCCGGTGATGCGCCCGGCCCAGCCCCTGTTGTCCCAGTTCCTGATCGATCGAATTGGTCAGTCGCGTATAGCCAAAATAGAGCAACTCTACGCCGCGCCGGACTTCGTCCTCGCGCAGAAAAAGCGGCGAGGCTCCGGGGGAAATGGCAGGGCGAGATACGTCAGTCATGTTGACGTATCTTGACAGGCTGATTAGGGGATTGCAAGGCAATTGAAACATGCTTCCAATTCTTCCAATGGTGGCATGAACAACAGCGAAAGCGGCAAAAAATGGCAGACATAAAAAGCCTGGAATTCAACCTCGAGCCAAGCGCCACGCCGGTGCACGCCAGCGAGCGGACGAGACTGCTGGAGAACCCGGGTTTCGGAACATTGTTCACCGACCATATGGCGATGATCCGCTATACGGAAACCGAAGGCTGGCATGATGCCAAAATCACCAAGCGCGAGCCGATCCTGATGGATCCGGCATCCTCGGTGCTGCATTATGCCCAGGAAATATTTGAAGGCATGAAAGCCTATCGTCTCGCCGATGGCGCGACGGCGCTGTTCCGCCCCGAAGAAAATGCCAGACGCTTCCAGGCGTCGGCGCGGCGGATGGCGATGCCGGAGTTGCCGGAAAAGCTGTTCCTCGATTCGGTCGAGGCGCTGGTCGATATCGACCGCGAATGGTTCCCCTCGGTCGAGGGCGGTTCGCTCTATCTGCGTCCCTTCATGTTCGCGAGCGAAGTGTTTCTCGGCGTCCGTCCGGCTAAGGAATATCTCTACCTCGTAATCGCATCGCCCGCCGGCGGCTATTTCAAGAGCGGCGCGTCAGCGATCAGCATCTGGGTATCCGAGCAATATAGCCGCGCAGCACCGGGCGGCACCGGCGCAGCCAAATGCGGTGGCAACTACGCCGCCAGCCTGGTCGCCCAAGCCGAGGCGATCGAGAAAGAATGCGACCAGGTCGTGTTCCTTGATGCAGCCGAGCATAAGTGGGTTGAAGAACTGGGCGGCATGAATCTATTCTTCGTCATGGACGATGGCAGACTGATCACGCCGCCGCTTGGCGGAACAATCCTGCCCGGCATTACCCGCGATTCGATCATCACCCTCGCCCGAGAAGAGGGGCTGACAGTGGTTGAAGAGCCTTATGCCATCGATCAATGGGAAGCGGATGCAGCCAGCGGAAAGCTGATCGAAACCTTCGCCTGCGGCACCGCAGCGGTTGTCACCGCAGTCGGTACCGTCAAATCCACCGAGGGCGAATTTACCATTGGCGGCGGTGGCCCCGGCCAGTTGACCGAAAAATTGCGGCGGCGTCTGGTTGATATCCAGCGCGGGGTTGCGCCGGATGATCATGGCTGGGTCAAACAACTGTTCGAAGCTTAGTTATAACTGCCTCTTGCCCCTTGCGGGCAAACTGGATAATAGGCCCGTTCACCAGCGCGGCCCGGTAACAAACGGGCCGGCAATATTGGGGTGTCGCCAAGTGGTAAGGCAGCGGCTTTTGATGCCGCCATGCGCAGGTTCGAATCCTGCCACCCCAACCAAATTCCATCGTGATGAAACCTGTTTCTCACCCGTCGTTGCGGGCGAGATGTGCGCGGTATCGGCCATTCGCTAGGCAACTCCAGATGGTTGAACAGTCAATCACGTGTCGCGAACATGGCGGGTTCCCGATCTCCAGTCTTAATTGCCGGACAAATCCTCCGTTACCAAGCCTGTTCTAGCAGGTGACAGTTTGATCGAAAAAAGCCGCCTTTGGCTGTTAAATTCTGAACTCGGTGGGGGTTTAACCAATATTGTCCAGGCTTCCATCCGAAAACTGTGGGCGCATTTTTACGAAATGAGGATTGGTTGTTGAAATTCAGAGAAATACTACGCGGCAAGGAATATGCGCCCGTTCGAGATTTTGTGATCATCGTCATACTCTATTTGATCGTTTTTTCTTATTCTCATGCCATCGATGGTTTCGAACAAGTCGTTGATTTCGCGGAGAGCCATGAACATTGGGAATTTGATGAATTTCTGACTGGATTGCTGCTGCTGCCGGTCGCTTTGGGTGTCTTTGCTCTGCGTCGCCTGTTCGAAACCAAGGCGGAACTCAAGCTGAGACTTCTGGCCGAAGAACAGGCGAAGGAAATGGCGTTGCACGACCCGCTGACCGGGCTGCCAAACCGTCGCAAGGCAAATATGGAAATAGAAGCGGCGCTGAAGCTCGCCGCCAGCGCCCCCGTAACCCTGCTTGCGATTGATCTCAACCGGTTCAAGCCGGTGAATGATCTTTATGGCCATCAAGCCGGTGACCAGTTGTTGCTGGCGGTTGGCGAGCGGCTGAAAACTGCTGTCGGCGACGACGGGATGATCAGCCGGATAGGCGGTGATGAGTTCTGCGCAA
Organism: Parasphingorhabdus sp.; assembly: GCA_036963725.1. Taxonomy (GTDB): domain Bacteria; phylum Pseudomonadota; class Alphaproteobacteria; order Sphingomonadales; family Sphingomonadaceae; genus Parasphingorhabdus. The sequence goes on from JBALUX010000098.1 coordinate 10,361, forward strand.
TGCTCAGGGGGATTGCGGCCGGCGACCAATTAATCAGAAAGGTCGAGACCCTGTCGGCGGTTTTCGAAAAGCCTTTTGCGCTCGGCGATCTTTCGGTTGTTGTGAGCGCGAGTATCGGCGTTGTCACGACCAATATTCCTGCCACCTCGATAGAAAGTCTGTTTTCGCAGGCGGATGCGGCCATGTATCGCTGCAAGGGCACAGGCCGCAATGAAATCGCCTTTTTCGAGGCCGGGATGGAACAGGCGGCAATTCAACGGGCGAAGATTGAAACCGATTTGCGCAAGGCGATCGTCGATGGCGAAATCCAGCCGTTTTTCCAGCCACTGGTCAATCTCTATGAC
>JBALUX010000099.1:0-10675 GCA_036963725.1 Parasphingorhabdus sp.
ATCAGGAAGCTGGGCGTGCCGCCGGCCTATACCGACGTGTGGATTTGCCCGAAGGCCAATGGCCATATCCAGGCGACCGGCTATGATGCCGCGACGCGCAAGCAATATCGCTATCATGACCAGTGGCGCGTCTTTCGCGACCGGCAGAAATTCGGTCAGCTTGCGGAATTTGCGACGACATTGCCGCGGATCCGGCGCAAGGTGAACGCGCTGCTCACGCCGGGGCAGGACGGTGAGGTGCCGAGCAAGGATGTGGCGATTGCGGCGCTGGTCCGGCTGATCGACCGCACCGCGATCCGGGTCGGCGGGACATCCAAGATGAGCAAGGGGGCGACCACGCTGGACAACCGCAACGTCAGCTATGGCGAGGATCTGATGCGCCTGCGCTATCGCGCCAAGGGCGGCAAGAAGGTAAGTTGCAGCCTCCGCGACACGCGGCTGCAGAGGATATTGGAGCAGATCGACGATCTGCCCGGCAAGAGATTATTCCAATATGTCGGCAGCGACGGCGCGGTGCATCCGCTCGACAGCGGCGATGTCAACGACTGGCTGAAATCAGTGTCCGGCATGGACAGCCTGAGCGCGAAAATGTTCCGCACCTGGCACGGCAGCGTCGCCGCGCTGGACGCGATCGCTTTAGAGGAGTGCCCGACGATCAAGCAGGCCTGCGAAGCCGCCGCCGCGACCCTGCGCAACACGCCGGCGATCTGCCGCAAGAGCTATGTCCATCCGGCGGTGTTCGATCTGATCGATATGGAGGCCGGCGAGCGGCTGGCGATGATCGAGAGTGACAGCGCGCATATCACCGGGCTGCGGGTGGGCGAGAACCGGTTTGTCGGGCTGCTCTCGGCAGGCCGCTGAGCAACCCGTCAGCCCGTCAGATCGCGGCGGCCATATAGCTGGCCTGATTGATCGCCGCTTTCGCGTCCAGTTCCATCGCTTCAAAGGCGCCGCCGACCAGTTCGGATGAAATCCCTTCCTTGTGCAGATCATCATGCAGCTCGCGCAGCGGATCCTGTCCGGCGCAGATGATGATCGTGTCCGCTTCGAGAAGTTCCGGCTGACCGCCCTGCAGAACATGCAATCCGTCATCATCGATTTTCACATATTCGACGCCGTTCATCATGCCGACACCGCGCCTTGTCAGGGTGATGCGATGGGTCCAGCCGGTTGTCTTGCCCAGGCCTGCGCCAACCCGGCTGTCCTTGCGCTGCAACAGGGTGATTTCGCGATCGGATTTCACTACCTTGGGCTCGACGCCAGTGACACCGCCACGCGGATGGTTTTCGAAATCGACACCCCATTCCGCGGCGAAGACATCGCGGTCGAGGGCGCTGGAAACGCCGGCATGGCTGATCAGCTCGGAGACATCGAAGCCGATGCCGCCGGCGCCGATGATCGCGACCTTTTTACCGACCGGCTTGTTGCCCTTGATCACGTCGACATAGCTGACGACCTTTTCGTGATCGATGCCGTCGATATCCGGGGTCCGCGGCTTGATGCCGGTCGAGACGATGACATGGTCAAAGCCTTCGGCCTTCAGTCCGGCGACATCTGCCTTTGTGTTCAGCCGCAGGTCGATGCCATGCACCTCGATCATCCGGTTATAATAGCGCAGCGTCTCGTAAAATTCCTCTTTGCCGGGAATGGTTTTTGCAAGATTGAACTGGCCACCGATTTCAGACGATGCCTCGAACAAGGTCACAGCATGGCCGCGCTGGGCCGCCACCGTGGCATAGGCAAGGCCGGCGGGGCCGGCGCCGACAACCGCGATCCGCTTTGCATCGCTAACTGGTTCGTAATTCAGGATGGTTTCGTGGCAGGCGCGGGGATTGACCAGACAGGTCGTCAATTTGCCCATGAACGTGTGATCGAGGCAGGCCTGATTGCAGGCGATGCACGTGTTGATCTCGTCCTCGCGGCCTTCGACCGCCTTGCGCATGAATTCGCTGTCGGCGAGCAGCGGCCGGGCCATCGAGACCAGATCAGCGTCACCGCGGGCCAGAACCGCTTCCGCGACATCGGGCATGTTGATGCGGTTGGAGGTAATCACCGGCACACCGACCTCCTTGCGCAACCGGCCGGTCACCGAGGTAAAGGCGGCGCGCGGCACCATGGTCGCGATCGTCGGTACGGCGCTTTCATGCCAGGTGAAATGGGTGGAAATGATCGTGACGCCGGCCTGTTCCAAAGCCTTGCCGAGTGCGATAATCTCTTCCCAGCTCATGCCGCCGTCGAGCATGTCCATAGCCGCAATACGGAAGATGAGGATGAAATTCTTGCCTACTGCGGCGCGGGTCTGCTCGACGATCTCGATAGCGAAGCGCATCATATTCTCGAAAGAACCGCCATATTCATCTTCGCGGAGATTGGTTTTTTGCACCAGAAAGGTCGAGATCAGATAGCCGGCGGAACCGATGATCTCGACGCCGTCATAGCCGGCTTTCTGTGCCATCAGCGCGCAGTTCACATGATCGTCGATCTGCTTCTGGATGCCGGCTTTGTCGAGCTCGTTGGGCGGATGTCTGGCGATCCGGGAACGCACGGCCGACGGCGCGACCATGTCCTTGTTGTTGGCCAGCGGACCGGGGTGCAGGATCTGCATGCAAATCTTCACATCGGGCGCGGCCTCGTGCACGGCATCGGTAACCATCCGGTGCTTGGCGGCTTCTTCATCGCTGGACATCATGGCGCCGCCCATCGAGGCTTCGGCATTGGGGGCGATCCCGCCGGTGATGATCATGCCGATATTATTGGCTGCCCGCTCGGCAAAATAGGCGGCCATTCGCTCGAAGCCGCCATCCATTTCCTCGAGGCCGGTGTGCATGGAGCCCATGATCGAGCGGTTCTTTATGGTGGTGAAGCCAAGATCGAGTGGCTCTAGCAATTTTGGATATTTCATATCGCCAGCCTAGCAGCATTTTATCGCGATCACATTATCCAATATGTTAAAGCGATTATGAGGCGCTGGCCTCCTTTTGCGGCGGAAGGGACATTTGATAGTGTATCTGCGCGCCACCATTGCTAGTCACTGTTCCATGACTGATTTGCAAAAAACCCTGACAGACGCCGTCGAAGAAAATGCGCTCGCCGGAGCGGTGGCCATGATTGGCGATCGTGACGGGCTATTGGCCTCCGCAGCCGCAGGCGTTTCCGATCCCGCTACGGGCCGGACCATGGCACTGGATGATATATTCAGCGTCGCATCGATGACCAAGGCGATTACGTCGGTTGCAGCGATGCAGCTGGTCGAACGCGGTTTGCTGGCGCTCGACGAACCGATCGGTCCTATTCTTCCCGAGCTTGCCAATCCCGATCTGCTCGATGGCTTTGACGAGGACGGCAATGCCCGGCTGAGCCCTGCAAAAACGCCGATCACGTTGCGACATCTGCTGACCCACACGTCCGGTCTCGGCTATTCCTTTACCAGCGCCAAAATGGCGAAAGCGCAAGGCAAGGTCGCTCCCGGATCGATTGCCAGTATCTCTTCGCCGCTGGTCTTCGAGCCGGGCTCTGACTGGTTATACGGAGTCAGCACGGATTGGGTTGGTCGCGCGGTGGAATCGGTCAGCGGGCAAACGCTCGGCGACTATATGGCAGAACATATTCTCGCTCCGCTGTCGATGCATGACACTGGCTTCTCGGTGCCGTCGGAAAAGGCCGGTCGCAGGGTGTCCCTGCTGTCCCGCACAGAGGATGGCTTTGTTCCCATTTCGCTCGAGATAGGCGGTGGCGATGGAGCGGAATTTCAGTCCGGCGGTGGCGGTCTCTATTCCACTGCCGCGGATTATATGCAGTTCATGCGCATGATCCTGAATCAGGGTGCGCTGGATGGCGCCAGAATTCTGGAGGCCGAAACGGTCGCGACAATTTCGCGCAACCATGTCGGGTCGATGAAGGTCGGTCGTATGGAAAGCGTTGTTCCATTCCTGGCAGAAACCTTTGATCCTTTTCCAGACATGGATACGCAATGGGGTCTGGGCTTCCTAATCAATCCCGAAAAAGGACCTGCCGGTCGTGCGGCGGGCAGTCTGTCCTGGGCCGGGCTTGCGAACTGCTATTACTGGATTGATCCCGCCAGCGGGCTCGCGGGCCTGGTTCTCATGCAATTTTTCCCGTTCGGCGACAAAAGCGCGATGAAGGTCCTGAATGCAGTGGAAACGGCTGCTTACCAAAGCTGAAAGCGCCATTTGATATCTGCTTTGGTCGCAGTTGATGGATGGGTCGTGTCCCGGCCTATTGCCGCAGGCTAGTCGTCGTCTTCAACCTTTTCCGGCAGGCCGTCGTGGTCGGTGCCGGCATAATCTTCCAGCTCCTTCTCCGTCATGCTGTCGTACATGTCCTTGGACGCGCCCTTGAGGTCGCCGACCTTGGTTTCGCCGCGCTTGGCGGACAGGGCCGCTCCGGCGGCGCGTTGCTGGGCTTTCGATTGGGCTGGCATGATAATCTCCTTTGCTTGCGGGTGGTTGATGTTGTGCGGGACCCTTTCAGGACGGCGGCTTCCCGTCTTCCTCTCCCGGGTCCCAGTGGGAGGTGAAGGGCGCGCTGGTGATCAGCACCGTCAGGATGACGATGGTGATGATCACCGCCAGCCAGATTTCTCCGAAGCCGCAGATCAGGCCGATTGCGCCCGCCGCCCATATCGACGCGGCAGAGCCGGCACCCTGAACAAAGCTGCCCTCGCGAAACATGGCGCCGGCGCCGAGAAAGCCGATGCCAGTGATCACACCCTCGAACACACGGCTGGGGTCGATATCGCTTTGTGGATCACGGGTGGATTCAAGCAATTCCATCGCGCCGATCGCCAATGCGCAGGCGGCGATGGAGATGATCACGAAGGGCCGGAAGTCGATCGGCTTGCGGCGGATGAACCGCTCGAGGCCAATCAGGAAAGGGAGGAGGGTGGCGGCACCAAGCCGCCACAGCGCCTCTGACCAGGCAATCGTATCGGGTCCGGCGAGAATATCCGTCATGGCAAAAGAACACGTAGGACAGGCATTTGTTGCAGGGTTGCCGCGAGAAAAAGTAAGGGGCCGCCGAAGCCGGATCAAAGCGGGAATGTGCTCGGCTCAAAGGCCGGTCTCCGCTTTGTTCCGTTCTTCTGCGGCCCCTGTGGACTGCGTTCAGACAGTAGTGGTCGCGCCTAGAGCGGGACCCGGGCGTGGTCGCCCATTTCGTCGCCATCCATCGTCATGCCGGTCATCATCTTGAACATGCCGACGACACCGGGATCGGCTTCCCAGATTTCCGCGTCGGCGAGGTCAAGCCGCAGCATCAGCAGGCTCGGGTCTTGCCGGCCCTGTTCGTACCAGGCCTCGACCGGCTTGCTCCAGTGCTTGTCGATGATCGCCGCGTCGGTCTCTTCGGTCAGATTGCCGGATACGCAGGCGAAAAGATCGTGGCCCTTGGAGACAAATTGCATCATCGCCGGACCGCCCTTTGCAAGCCGGTTGTCGCGCGAGGTGTAGAACCAGATCGCACTGTTCGCGTCCTTGTCGAGCTGCGCGCGCATCGGGATGCTGTGCTTGCGTTCATTGTCGAGCGCCATCATCACGAACGGGCTGTCGGCGATCGATTCCCAGAATTCCTCGCGGATCTCGTCGCGGTCGGTTGTATCGTTCATATCTTTGTTGCTCATGGTCTGTTTCCTTTATTCCGTTTCATCCAACCAACGCGCAGGACGGATAAAGTTTCAAAAAATTCGGGAAAATTCTGACGGTTCTCTGGTGCGGCGGTCTGGATACCGGCCTTCGCCGGGATGACCAATGGTTGGCGCGCGAGGGGGCAATCGAAGCGCGGTAGCGGCAGAATCCTGCGGTCAGCCCGCGTCACCCCATCATAAGCCTAGTTGCGGTGAAGACGCATTGATATTAGGCACGCTGCTTACTTCTTTGCACAAGGACGCATCATGACCGATCATCTCGAAACCATGGCTGTACATGCCGGCACCGAACCCGATCCGACAACCAACGCGCGGATCACGCCGATCTACCAGACGGCGTCCTATGTTTTCGATGATGTCGAGCATGCTGCCGACCTGTTCAATCTCGATGCGTTCGGCAATATCTATACCCGGATCATGAACCCGACCAACGGCGCGCTGGAAGGCAAGATTGCGGCGATGGAGGGTGGCATCGCGGCCCTCGCAGTGGCTTCGGGTCATGCCGCGCAGATCATCGTCTTCCACGTCCTAATGGACCCCGGCGCGCATATTGTTGCGGCGAAGAAGCTGTATGGCGGTTCGCTCAACCAACTTGCCCATTCGGTGAAGAAATTCGGCTGGAATGTCACCTTTGTCGACGCCGACAATATGGACGAGGTCAGGGGCGCGATCACCGATGATACGCGCTGCGTGTTTATCGAGAGTCTCGCCAATCCCGGCGGCGTGGTACAGGATATCGCGGCGATTGCCGATATCGCCCATGCGGCCGGCATCCCGCTGGTGGTCGATAATACGATGGCATCACCCATGCTCTGCCGCCCGATCGAACATGGCGCGGATATCGTCGTGGAAAGCGGCACCAAATTTCTCGGCGGCCATGGCAATAGCATCGCCGGCCTGATCATCGACAGCGGCAAGTTCGACTGGACCAAGAGCCCGAAATACGCGTTCCTCAACCAGCCCAACCCATCTTATCATGGCAAGGTTTTTACCGATGCCTTTGGCGAGCTGGCCTTCATTCTCGCGGCGCGCGCCTTGTCCTTGCGCGATCTCGGACCGGCGCTGGCACCGTTTAACGCCTTCCAGATACTGACCGGCATGGAGACGCTGGCGCTCCGGATGGAGCGTCATTGCGAAAATGCGCTGAAAATGGCTGAGTGGCTGCAGGGTCGCGAAGAGGTCAGCTGGGTGTCCTATGCCGGGCTGCCCGACAATGAATATCACGCGCTGGCGCAGAAATATCTCGGCGGCAAGGGCGGTGCGGTGTTTACCTTTGGCCTGAAGGGCGGATTTGAAGCGGGCACCAAGCTGGTGTCGGCGGTCAAGCTGTTCAGCCATCTCGCCAATATCGGCGACACAAGATCGCTGATCATCCACCCCGCCTCGACAACGCACAGCCAGCTGTCCGGAGACGAACTGGTTGCTGCGGGCGCCGGACCGGATGTTGTCCGTATTTCTGTCGGCATCGAGCATATCGACGATATCATCGCCGACATGCAGCAAGCGCTGGAGTCCTTGTGATGAGCGATGGTGCCAATGATGATGGTGGCGATTATGTTTACGACGAAGAGACTGGCGAATGGCTGAGCCCGGAAGATGCCGCGGCTCAGTCGAGCGGTCCGGAAGTCGTTGATGCAGTGGGCAATGTCCTGGCCGATGGCGATGCCGTCACGCTGATCAAGGATCTCAAGGTCAAGGGCGCCGGACAGACGCTGAAACGCGGGACTTTGATCAAGTCAATCCGCCTGACCGGGGACGATCAGGAGATCGATTGCCGGCACGAAGGCATAAAAGGTCTCGTACTGCGAGCAGAGTTTGTGAAAAAGCGCAGCTGACCCATTCTCCCTGTTGCAGTGCAGCAGCAATGATATTAGGCAATTACCTTCATTCCTAATCAGGCTCATTCCTTGCGACAGGACCTCCCATGACCATAATCTCAAAAGCTCTCGGACGTATCCAACCCTCTGCCACGCTAGCGATGACCGCAAAGGTTACCGAGCTGAAGGCGCAGGGTATCGACGTGATCGGCCTGTCTGCAGGCGAACCCGATTTCGACACGCCGGATTTTGTCAAGGATGCAGCGATCCAGGCGATCCGGGACGGTGACACCAATTATACCGTGGTCGACGGCACCGCGGCGCTCAAGCAGGCGATTATCGACAAGTTCGCCCGCGACAACGGCCTGACCTATACGCCCAAGCAGATCACTGCGAACAGCGGCGGCAAGCACACCTTGTTCAACGCGCTGGTGGCGACGCTGGACGTGGGCGACGAAGTCGTCATTCCCGCGCCTTATTGGGTCAGCTATCCCGATATCGTCAATTTTGCCGGTGGCACGCCTGTGTTTATCGCGGCTGGCGCGGATCAGGGCTACAAGATCACGCCGGAACAGCTGGAAGCGGCGATCACGCCAAAGACCAAATGGGTGCTGCTGAACTCCCCGTCCAACCCGAGCGGCGCGGCCTATAGCGCCGACGAACTGAAGGCGCTGGCCGCCGTCATATTGCCGCACGAGCAGGTGATGGTGATGACCGACGATATGTACGAGCATATCTGGTATGCCGATTTCCCGTTCGCCACGATCGCGCAGGTCTGTCCTGATCTCTACGACCGCACATTGACGGTCAACGGCGTTTCCAAGGCCTATGCGATGACCGGCTGGCGGATCGGTTATGCCGGTGGTCCGGAATGGCTGATCAAGGCCATGGCCAAATTGCAGTCGCAATCGACTTCCAACCCATGTTCGATTTCACAGGCAGCAGCGGTCGCGGCGCTCAACGGTCCGCAGGATTTTCTGGTCGAGCGCAACGCTGCCTTCGAGAAACGCCGCGATCTGGTGGTGTCGATGATCAACGATACGCCCGGCCTGCATTGCCCGACCCCGGAAGGCGCCTTCTACGTCTATCCTGATGCCAGCGAATTGATGGGCAAGACAACACCCAAGGGCGCAGTGATCAACACGGATGAGGATCTGATCACCTATTTTCTGGAAGAAGCCCAGGTTGCTGCGGTGCACGGAGCGGCCTTCGGTCTCTCGCCTGCGTTCCGGATCAGCTATGCGACATCGGAAGAGATATTGACCGAAGCCTGCACGCGCATCCAGCGCGCCTGTGCGGCTTTAACTTAGGCCTCAAGCGCCGGGCGGATTTCGCCGTGTCTCGCGGCAGTTCGCTGCGCGAACGCCTCCGACGGGGCGGGCTACCGCCCGGCGCGCGGTCGCGCTTGCCTCGCTATCCTCGGTTCGACGCTCCTAATTCCAATTAGTTTCTCACCGAGGCGCAGCGAGGCCGACCGGCCGCCGCGCCTTATTGGCGCGAAAGCCAAGGGCGCGGATGCGCCCGCCCGGCGTTTGAGGTTTAATAAAAACACCCCGTCGGAGGCGTTCGCGCAGCGAACTGCCGTGAGACAAAGGATAGGCTTCCGCCCGGCACCTGCGGCTTCGATACCCCTCAATCCGATAGAAAATCTTCGCGCTGGCAAACTGAATATGACCTTTTGATCAGGTTCACAGCGGCGACAGGAAAACTATATTAGAAACTGTAACCAACAGGCGGGACGACTCGAACCAGCGGATGACCCCCAAGGAACCGACCATGATGAAATTATTCAAATCCGATCTGACCTACAGCCTCGGCGGCGGCTTTATCGCTGGCGCGTTGATGCTGTTCTTGATGCAGCCCGCCGACCAGCCTGCCGACCTCGGCGAAAATCTGTCGCCCACCATTAGCTCGGCTTCCCAGCTTCTGAGCTAGATGCCGATCGGTCCATCCCTCTCCCGAGCGATCATGTTCGGTGTGAGCATCGCCTGTTTCGGTGCGATGTGGGCGGGTGTGCAAACCGCTTTGCCGGTCGATCAGGCGTCCTCCCCGATACTGATCGGCGAGGCGCATGCCGCCGAAAAAGCCACGATCATCCCGATGCCGCGTGTTGGCGCTGGCGAGACCGGCAAGCGCGCCGTCGCGATTTTCGCCGGCGGTTGCTTCTGGGGCGTCGAGGGCGTGTTCGAACATACAAAGGGCGTGATCAGCGTCTCCTCCGGCTATCACGGCGGCAGCAAACGCAGCGCGTCCTACAAGCTGGTGAGCGCCGGCCTGTCCGGTCATGCCGAAGCGGTGCGGGTGGTCTATGATCCGAGCAAGGTCAGCTATGGCAAGCTGATGCAGATTTTCTTCTCGGTCGTCGCCGATCCGACGATGCTCAACGCACAGGGGCCCGATCGCGGCAAACATTATCGGAGCGCGCTGGTGCCGGTGAATGCCGGGCAAGCCAAGGCGGCCCGCGCTTATATCGCACAGCTGGAAACGGGGCGTTACTGGAAACGACCGATCGTCACCAGGGTCGAGACCTATAAGGCCTTTTACCCGGCTGAATCCTATCACCAGAATTTCATGCAGAAAAACCCGCGCCAAGGCTATATCGTTCGCTGGGACAAGCCCAAGGTGGCCAATCTGAAACGGCATTTCCCGGCGCAATATCGGGCAAAGCCGGTAAGCTGACGCAGGACGCCACTTAACCGGCTGTTAGCTTCGCCCTGTTATAGGCTGGGGCAACCGCAGAGGGAAAAATGGTCAATCAGGAATTTGAAATTATACTAGCAGTCGCCGCCATATTGGTCGGTGTCGGCATGCTCTGGCTGGCCCGGAGCCAGCCGGACTGAGCGGGTAGGCCGCTCGCCAGCGGAGCAGGTCAAAAAAAGGCCCCCGTTTCCGGAGGCCTTAATGTCTATTTCGGGCTGAGTACCATCAGCATCTGTCGGCCTTCCAGTTTCGGATAGGCCTCGACCTTTGCGGTTTCCTTCATGTCGTTCTGCACCCGGACGAGCAATGCCATCCCGAGTTGCTGGTGCGACATTTCGCGACCGCGGAAGCGAAGGGTGACCTTCACCTTGTCGCCATTGTCGATGAATTTGTTCACGTTGCGCATTTTGACGTCATAATCATGATCGTCGATATTCGGACGCATCTTGATTTCCTTGACGTCCTGAACCTTCTGCGTCTTGCGCGCGGCATTGGC
>JBALUX010000100.1:0-10649 GCA_036963725.1 Parasphingorhabdus sp.
TCGATAATCTCCATCGCGCGGATTTTAGGGGCGCCGGTGATCGAGCCGCAGGGGAAAATCTGGCGGATTACATCGACCGCGTCGAGGCTGTCCTGCAATTGCGCGGTGACGGTCGAGGTCATGGTGTGGATGGTCGGATAGGTTTCGACCGCGAACAGCTCCGGCACGTGCACGCTGCCGCGCTGTGCCACCCGCGACAGGTCGTTGCGCAGCAGGTCGACGATCATCAGATTTTCCGCCCGCTGTTTGGGGTCGGCGAGCATCTCCGCCTGCACTTTCGCGTCCGCTTCCGGATCGGCAACCCGCGCGGCGGTCCCCTTCATCGGCTTGGCGGTGAGCCGGCCGTCCTTCAGCGCGAAGAACAGTTCCGGCGAAAAGGACAGCATCCAGTTGTCGCCGTCAAACACGACGCCGCCATAGCCGGCCTGCGCCCGGTCCCGGATCGCGGCATAAAGCGCCAGCGGATGTCCGGAAAAGTCCATTTCTGCGCGAAACGTGAGATTGGCCTGATAAATATCGCCATTATTGATATAATTTTGTACGGTTTTGAACGCCGCATCATAAGCCTCGCGCGACACCAGCGGCTCGAGCCGGCCAAGCCACGCCCCGTTGCGGTCCGGCAGCGCCTCGGCCACTTCTTCCGGACTTAATTCCTTGTAATCATTGAAAATTCCAAACCAGGCCAGCGGCGCAGGCAAATCCGCCGGCATTTTGCCCCGCAACCGCTCCTCCAGCCCCAATCCCGCTTCATAGGAAAGATAGCCGGCAACATGCTGTCCCGCCAATCGCGCCCGCGACAGGGAGGCAAAACATGCCTCCAAATCTTCCAATCTGTCGGCCCGGACAATCTCCACCGGATCGCAGTAAAGCCGCGCTGGCGCTGCATCAGAGGCGCGCACATCATCGAGCAGGACAAAGGGACGGTCAGCACAAAACATGGTCCCCTCTAATTGCTTTTGCTACGCTTCGTCCATAAACATCGCACAACAGAGGAACAGGAAGAGTTTATGATGGGCAAATGGTGGGCCGGCATGCTGGCGGCTGTAACGATGGTCGCATGGCACGGACCGGCGCTGGCGCAGGATGTAGCGCCGAAACCCGCGGCGCTGGTCGCCGACCAGATCCCTGATATTCCACAGGAAATCGTCGATCGCACCCGGCCCTATATGGAATATCGCACCGCCAGTTTTATTGACTGGGACCCGCAGAGCAAAGCGATGCTGGTGTCGACCCGCTTTGCCGACACCAATCAGCTGCACCGCGTCGCCGCGCCGATGGGACAGCGCGAGCAGCTAACCTTTGCCAGTGAACCGGTATATTCCGCCCGCTACGCGCCCGACGGCTCCGCCTTGTTGTTCGAGAAGGACAGCGGCGGCAACGAGGTCAACCAGATCTATGCGCTGACCAAAGGCGGTCCCGAGCTGCTCAGCGACGGCGAAAGCCGCAACAATCTGGGCCCCTGGTCGAGCAGCGGCAAGTTGCTGGCCTTCGGCTCGAACAAGCGCACCGGGCTTTACAATGACATCTATCTGATGGACCCGGCCCACCCGGACAGCGCCCGGATGCTGATCGCTTCCACCGGTGGCGGCTGGTTTCCGATCGACTTTTCACCGGACGACAAACAGTTGCTGGTATTCAACTATGTCTCGGTCACCGACAACCAGCTCTATCTGATCGACATCGCCCAGGGCACGTCGCGCAAGCTGACCGACAGCAGCAAGCCGGTCGGCTATGACGGGCTGAAATTCGCGCCTGACGGCCGGCTCTGGGCGGCGTCGGATGACGGCAGCGACGTCAAACGACTCGGCTTCGTCAATCTGGAAACCGCTTCCTTCGAACCGGTAATCGACGAGAAAGTCCGGGATATCACCGATTTCGATATCAGCCAGGATGGCCGCTGGATCGCCTTCGAGGTCAATCATGCCGGCCGCTCCGTGCTCAAATTCTATGACATGCAAAGCGGCGAGGTCCGCGTCGTGGACGGCCTGTCGGATGGCGTGATCAGCGGCGTCAAGTTCGCGCCCTGGGGGGAGCTGGGCATCACGCTGAACAGCAACCGCACCGGCACCGATGCCTATAGCGTCAACCCCGAAACTCTGGCGATCACCCGCTGGACCAGAAGCGAAACCGGCGGGCTGGATAGCGCTGACAATGTCGCACCGGAGCTGGTCGAGATAGAAAGTTTCGACGGCGAGAGAATGTCCGGATTTCTCTATCGCCCCGATCCCGCCCGACACAAGGGCAAGCGGCCGCTGATCATCGATATTCACGGCGGGCCGGAAGGTCAGGCCACACCGCGTTTTCTGGGTCGCAATAACTATCTGATCAACGAACTGGGCATCGCGATATTCTATCCCAATGTGCGGGGATCAAGCGGCTTTGGCAAAAGGTTCGTGACGCTCGATAACGGCCCCTGGCTGCGGGAGAACAGCGTGCTCGATATCGGTGCGTTTCTCGACCAATTGCAGGGGGACCGGCTGATTGACCGCAAGCGCATCGCGATATCCGGTGGCAGCTATGGCGGCTATATGACGCTAGCGTCGATGCTGCGCTACGGCAAGAAGCTGAAGGCCGGGCTGGAGGTCGTCGGCATTTCCAATTTTGTGACATTTCTGGAAAACACCCAGGCCTATCGCCGCGACCTCAGGCGGGTAGAATATGGCGACGAACGCATTCCCGAACAGCGCGCCAAGCTCGAAGAAATAAGCCCGCTACTCCGCGCCAGCGAGATCAATATCCCGCTGATGGTGGTTACCGGCGCCAATGACCCGCGCGTCCCGGCGAGCGAAGCCGACCAGATCGTCGCTGCCGTGCGCGCCAATGACCGACCGGCCTGGCATCTGCTGGCCGAGAATGAAGGGCACGGCTTCCGCAAGAAAGCCAATGCCGATTATCAATTCTGGGCGAGCCTGCTCTTCTGGCAAAAATATCTGTTGAATGAGGAATAGCAGCATATGACATTTCTGATCTTCGTCGGGCTGGTCGTCCTGTTCTTTGTGGTATTCGACAGCCGGAAAACCATCAAATATCTTCGCGCCCGCATCGAAGATCTGGAATATGGCCTGAGCGAGGTGAACAGCGCGGTCGAGAAAATTTCCGCGCCCGTTCGCAACGTCGAGCCCGTTCCCGGTGCCGAACCGTTGCGGAGAGCGCGCCCGAAACGCATTCCGGACAGTCCCCGCCTGACCGAAGAAGCTGAGGCAACGGCGAGTGTGGAGCAGGCAGCAGAAGCGCCCGAACATATCGAGCCCGTCGAAGAAGAGGCTCCCGCCAGTGCCGGCAAGCGGTTTGAAGATCTGATCGGTGGCAAATTGCCGATCTGGATTGGCGGCATTGCGCTGGTGTTCGCCGGATTTTTTCTCGTCCGTTTCTCGATCGAAGCCGGTCTGTTCGGTCCGGCCGCGCGCTGCGCAACCGCGGCCCTGTTCGGACTATTGCTGATCGGAGCAGCCGAATTCGGTCATCGTATCCCGCGCCTGGGCAGGATTTTCACGGACGACTTGCGGATCGGCCACAGCGTCGCAGGCGCGGGGGTCGCCGTGCTTTACGCAACACTGTACATGGCCAGCGAGCTTTATGGCCTGCTCGGACTGACCAGCGCCCTGACCGGGGTCATCGCCATCACCATCCTTGCGTTCCTGTTGTCGCAAAAGCACGGACCACCGACGGCTATCATGGGCCTGATCGGCGGTTTAGCCGCGCCCTATGTCGCCGGGGTTGGACCTGACTCGATCGCGCCCCTCGTCATTTATCTCGGGATTTTCACAGCAGGACTGTTCGGTCTCGCGATCCATCGCGGCTGGGCCTGGCTGGCGCTGCTCGCCACTGGCGGTAGCGTGATCTGGACCACGGCCCTGCTGTTCATGGACATATCCGGCGACAGTTCCCTGGTCGGCATATTCATCATCCTGCTCGCGATCGGCGGTGTGCTGACCCTGTCCCGCACCGACCGGATTTTTGGTGTCCCCAAGGTGGCCATGCGGAGCATTCCGCTCGCCGCCGGACTGGTCCAGCTGATCATCCTCGCGCCACTGATAGAATATTCGCCCGCCAGCTGGCTGTTTTTCGCGGTGCTCGCCATATTTGCGATCGCGCTGAGCTGGCGAGACGCGGAAATGACACCAGCCGCTGCGGGCGCTCTGGGTTTGACACTTGCGATGGTCGCCGCTGCCTTTTCGGACCATGGACCGGATCAGGGCGACCTGCTCCCCGCCATCGGCTTTGCAGTGCTTTTCGGTCTCGCCGGGCATGTCTTCGCGCTGCGCGAAAAGGATGGTAGCATCTGGGCGTTCATCGGACTGGCGGCACCGACCGGAATGCTGGTTGTGGCAGCGATTCTTGGCCGACTGGAATGGACAAACAATGGCTGGGGGGCCGCCTGCTTCCTTGTCGGCATCAGCACCGGCATCATGGCCTGGCGTACCCGGTTGCAAAGCGGCTTGATCGTTTTGGCAGTGGCAAGCGCGCTCACAGCGATATTTCTGACAGCCGCCTTGTGGTTGTGGACACCGGAGAGGTTCGCAGCGATCATCATCGTTCTGGTTGCGGCCGGACTCGCGGCATGGGCACGATATTGCAACAGCAAGGCCGTGGCCGGGGAAGCCTTTGCAGCAGCCATCACGGGCGGCGTGATTGCAGCCAATTCCTCGAGCGGGCTTGCCCTCACTTTATTTGCTTCACTCAGCGGCGAAACCGGCCTTTACGACTATCTGCCGGACCCATGGTTGCTGTTACCAGAGCTCCTGATCCCGTGTCTCGCGCTTCTGGCGCTGGCCTATGTCTTCCGCGGGATATTGGAGCGGCATCTGGCGGCGATCCTGGCCATTGTCGGGCTCATCGGCTCGGGTGCCTTCGGCTATCTGCTGCTCAAGCAGATTCTCGCGATCGGATCGATAGAGCAGTTCGTCCAATATGGCTTTGCCGAACGGGCGATATTCACCCATTTGTTCGCAGCGGCCGGCTGGCTGTTGCTGCGCCGCCCATGGCCGGGCGAATGGATATTTACAGTAAGGATGCTGGGTTGGACACTGGCCGCAATCGCGCTGTTCCGCTTTGTCTATTTTGATCTGCTGCTGCTCAGTCCCACCAATGTGCGACAGATGATGGGACCTGCTCCGTTCGCCAATCTGGGGACGTCGCATTATGGTGCCGTGGCGCTCTGGCTGTGGCTGTTTGCCAGAACCAGAGCGGCGCAGGAAGGCGCGGATCAATGGATCCGTTCGCTTGAAATCGGCAGCATGATCGCCACCGTCGCGGCGGTCATGGTGACGGTCCGGCAAGCCGTCCACGGCTCGATTATCGCTTTGTCGACGAATGTCACCAGCGGGCCAGGCGGCCCAGTAATGAGCAGCGGACCGGGATATACGACCACGGAGACATATCTGTACAGCGCCAGTCTGTTGCTGCTCGCCATTGCCTGGCTTGCGCGGGGCATCCAGACGACCAACGCTCTGCTGCGGATCGGCGGATTGCTGCTGCTTACCCTGGTGACGTTCAAGGTCTTCCTGATCGATGCGCAACTGGACGGCATATTGAGAATCCTGTCCTTCCTCGGCCTTGGCTTCGCGCTGATCGGCATCGGCTGGATATACGGTAAGCTTATGAAGCGGGAAAATCCGGGCGCGACAGGAAATAGCGGAGGGTGACCATGTCGCGTTCGACGGTCCGGATTGTCATCCTCTATGCCATGGCACTGGCCGCCGCTGTTTTCGCTCTGGAGTGGCTGCAATATCAATATTTCACTAAGGTCTATTCGGTGGAAATCTATGTCGTTCTGATCGCATTGGTCTTTGCCGCGCTGGGCATCTGGGTGGGGCACAGGCTGACCGCAAAAAAAGCGCGCGGTCCGTTTGAACAGAACAGGGCAGCGCTGAAATCGCTGGGCATTTCGGACCGGGAACTCGAAGTACTCGTGGTGCTGGCGGCGGGACAGTCGAACAAGGAGATCGCGCGGACGCTCGCTATTTCGCCCAACACCGTGAAGACCCATATCACGAGACTTTACGAAAAACTGCAGGTCAGCGGCCGCGTCCGGGCGATCGAACAGGCGCGGTCCCTGCATCTGATCCCGTGATATATCTGGGTGATTGGCCCCTGATTACCCATCCGGGTGATTTCCAAATGCGGGTCTAGGTGCCATAACCGCCGCTCAAGCGGAGGAACGACCATGCGGAAAATCGCCCTGACCTACGGAGTGCTGTCCGGAACGATCACCATCGTCACCCTGATCCTGGGCCTGGTGGTCAGCGACGGCGGTAGTTTCCTGTCATCCGAACTGTTCGGCTATCTGACGATGATGGTTGCACTTTCGATGATATTCATCGGCATCAAACGCTACCGCGACCAGGAACTGGGCGGGGTGATCCGCTTTCTTCCCGCTTTTGCCATGGGGCTCGCCATCGCGGTGATCGCCGGGATCATTTATACGTTGGCCTGGGAAATCTATTCGATGAGCAACGGCTATGCTTTCATCGACAGCTATGTGAACAGCGCGATTGAGGCCAGAAAGGCCGCCGGGCTGCCCGCGGAGAAACTGGCGGAGGAAATCGCCGGTCTGGAAAAAATGCGAACCGACTACGGAAAAATCTATATCCGCATGCCGATGACCTTTCTGGAGATATTTCCGGTCGGTCTGATCATATCGATCCTGTCGGCTGCGCTTCTGCAAAATCCGAAAATCCTGCCCGTACGGCAATGAACCCGCACAAGGAGAATGAAGATGAAACTCGGAGCCTTTTCGATCAGCCTGTCGGTCAAGGACATCGCTCTTTCCAGAGCCTTTTACGAGAAGCTCGGCTTTGCCAAATTTGGTGGCGACGAAGACCAGAAATGGCTGATCCTGAAAAATGGCGAGACAACGATCGGGCTGTTCGAGGGCATGTTCCCCAAGAATATGCTGACCTTCAACCCCGGATGGGATCAAAATGCACAAAATATCGATGATTTCGACGATGTTCGCGCAATCGAGCAATCATTGCTTGGCGCAGGTGTGCCGCTCGACAGCCGGACCGATGGCAGCAAGGGGCCGGCCAGTATCATGCTGACCGATCCCGACGGCAATCCGGTCCTGATCGACCAGCATCGCTAAAAACTGGGGATTAGAGCCTTAGTTCCGCAAATTGGGATGATTGCCGATGCTCGCCCGGATCGCGTCCAGCGCCGGCTTGCGCATCGCCGATTTCTGATAGGCATAGGCATGGCCCGGCAGCTTGGCGAGCTGACCGGCAATCGCGGTCGCCGTGCTGACCACTTTGTCCGGTTCGACCAGCATATCGAGATAGCCGGCCTCGACCGCGCCTTTCGGATCATAGATAAACGCCTGGATCATCGCGCGGGTCTGGTGCAACGGGCTGAGCCGGTCACGCGCCAGTTCGACCGCAAAGACCGGCAACGTCATGCCGGTGATCGATTCATTCGCGCCCAGTTTGAAATCGCCCGAGGCGCCGATCCGCGTATCGCAAGACATCAGCAGAAACACGCCCATGGCAATGGCATGGCCGGTACAGGCTGCAACGATCGGAACCGGTCCGCCATATAGACGCAGCACCAGCTCCGAGGCACGGTCGAGCAAACGCACGGAATCATCACGGGTAAAGCTGCCCATCATACCGAGATCGAAACCGCCAGAGAAACGACCTTCACGGCCAGCCAGCACGATCGCCTTGGTATCCGCCTCGGCTTTGTCCAGCGCTTCGTTGAGCGCCTCCATCAGTTCGAAGTTGACGGCATTGGCCTTGCCATCGTCCAGGGTGATAAGGGCCACATCATTCTGGATATCGACGGAAATGCTCATGGTCTGTCCTTTTTTACGCGGCTTTAATTGATCGGTTAAGCCTATTGCTGAAAATGCTCAGGTCAACGGAAATATCGGTCGGCAAAACCCCGAAATCCCGTAAATAACCGCCAAAGGCTGACAGTCCGTAACGGCAAATCGGTCAGGCCACTTCGCCTATTATTTTCATCAGGCGCTCTACATCGTCCCGATCCTGATAAAGCGCGAAGCCAATCCGCAGGACATCGCCGCGGACATCGGTCACGACATTCTGCTCGGCCAGCTTATCATGGAGCGCGGAGGCGGTTCGCCCGCGAAAAGCGAGAAAGCGCGCGTGCTGCTCATCGCCAAGAGGGTTGAGCAATTCAAAGTCCGCCAGCGGTGCGTCCTCCAGAAACTGCGTCTGAAGGCCAGCGACATAGTCTGAAATTACCGCCGTTGTCAGGCCTTCACTAGCCAGCATTTTCTGCACTGCATTGTAGCGATACAGACCGGAAGGATCGAACGTGCTGCCCAGAAAGCGCCGCCCGTCCGGCGCATAGCCGACATCTCCCGGCGGCAAGGCAAGATCGTCAAAGGCGGCATACCAGCCGGTCACCACCGGACGTTCGGCATAGCCCGGAGGCGCATGCAGGAAGCAGGCCCCTTCCCCGGCCATCGCATATTTATAGCCGCCCGAGAGGTAAAACACCTGGCCGGCTATTCGCGACAGATCGGTCTCGATCGCCATGAAGCCGTGATAGCCGTCGATGACCACCCAGGGTCCTTCGGGACGGGCTAGCGCTGCCAGCTCGTCCAGCACGGAGACGATGGTTCCGGAATTGAACAGGACATGGCTGGCAAATATCAGATCAAAGAAATCGGTCCGGGCTCTGGCAAGCAAGCCTTCAGGCGATGCCGTTTCCAGAATGACTTCTCCCGCCTCTACCCAGCGCGTCATTTGCCGGCGAAAGCTGTGAAACTCGCCATCGGTCGCCAGCACCCGGACCGGACGCGACGGAATGGCGGACAAGAGCCGCACGATGAAATCATGCGTATTGGGTGCGAAGCAGAGCGTCGCTGGATCGGGTAGCTTCAGCTCATCAGCGACGTGCTGCTGCGCCTCGGACCAGACTGGCCCCATGATCTTGTCCCATTTGAGATCGGCCAGCGACGCCGCATCCTCCCACGCCGCCATATGGCCGTCATAGCTCGCATCGGGCCAGAGATGGTGGCTGTGGGCGGCAAAATGCAGGCGCTCCGGGTTTGCGGCGAGGGATTTTGAAAACAGATGTTTCCAGCTCATAATTGCGTACGCAGCGACCAAAGTTCGGGAAAGGCGCGCTTGCCGACTGTGCTCTGCAAATAGGAAACGCCCGCGGTACCGCCGGTGCCCATTTTCCCGCCAATGATTCGTTCAACCGTCAGCACATGCTTGTGCCGCCAGGTCGCCATCGCATCATCCAGATCGACCAGCTTTTCCGCCAGCTGATAGAGTTCCCAATATTGCTCGGGCTTGCGATAGACTTCCAGAAAAGCCGCCTCGACCTGTTCGGACGGTTGATGGGATTGCGAAAAATCGCGGCGCAGCAGCTCCGGAGCAATATCAAAACCGGCACGGGCGAGCGCCGCTATCGCATCATCCCATATACTCGGCTGATCCAGTGCGGCCTGCATCGCCGCCTGCGCCTGCGGGCGATCTTCCTGATATTTCAGGAAGCCCTTGTCCTTGAGGCCGAGCATATATTCGACGGTCCGGAACTGGTCGGACTGAAAACCCGAGCTGGGTCCTAGAACATGACGGAAGCGCGTATAATCGCTCGGCGTCATGGTTGACAAAACATCCCAGCTCAGCGTCATCACCGCCTGAATCCGGCTGACCCGCGCCAGCGCCTTATAGGCAGGCACCAGCGCATCGGCGGCAATCTGCTGCTTGGCAAAGCGCATCTCGCGGATGATCTGCTTGAGCCACAGTTCCTTGGTCTGGTGGATGATGATGAACAGCATCTCGTCGTCCAGATCGGAACGGGGATGCTGCGCGTCGAGCAATGTGTCGAGCGCCAGATAGCGCGCGTAGGTCATGGTGGATGTATCGGTCATGCGGAAGTGTAACGCCGCTATCGCTTCATGGGAAGAGAAGCGGACTGATATCCGATGAAATCATCTCATCCAATCAATATGGTCTCGCTTTCGCGGCGTGATATCCGGATTCCTTCTTCGGCAGTGGTTAGGCCTTCGCGGACGAGCGCCCGGGCCGCGGAGCCGAGATTGGGCTGTTTGAGAAATGCATGCGATGCAATGCGCGCCTCGTCGCCGCCGTCGTTGATCAGCTTGCGCAGCGTGTCATCAATGCGGATCGCCTCGAACACGCCGATCCGGCCCTGAAAACCGGTCTGGTTACAATGGTCGCAGCCGGTCTCGCGATAGACCACCGTGCCATTGTCAAAACCAAGCAAAGAGGCGAGCGAGCCGTCCGCCTGGATCGGCGTGCGGCAATGTTCGCAGAGTTTTCGAACCAGACGCTGGGCGACGACTGCGCGTAATGTCGAGGCGAGCAGAAACGGCTCCACTTTCATATCGCGCATCCTGGTGATCGCGCCGACCGCGTCATTGGTGTGGACGGTCGAGAGCACGAGATGGCCGGTCAGGCTCGCCTGCACCGCAATTTCTGCCGTCTCCCGGTCGCGTATCTCACCGATCATGACCACGTCGGGATCTTGCCGAAGGATCGCTCTAAGCCCCGCTGCAAAAGTCAGACCGACTTTGGCGTTCACCGGAGTCTGGCCAATGCCCTCGATCGCATATTCCACCGGATCCTCGACCGTCAGGATATTGCGGCTGCCATCGTTGAGTTGCTTGAGGCCGGCGTAAAGCGTGGTCGTCTTGCCTGAACCGGTCG
>JBALUX010000101.1:0-10598 GCA_036963725.1 Parasphingorhabdus sp.
GTACAAGGCGTTCGAGATTGCCGGTTACACCAAGGATCAGGTCGACACCGAGTTTTCCGGCATGATCAACGCGCTGAAATATGGCGCGCCGCCGCATGGCGGCTCGGCTCCGGGCGTTGACCGGATCGTGATGATGCTCGCGAACGAGCCGAATATTCGCGAGGTAGTCCTCTTCCCGATGAACCAGAAAGCCGAAGACCTGATGATGAGCGCGCCGAGCCCGGTTGCCGCGAAACAGCTGCGCGAATTGCATATTCGCGTGGTTGAACCGCCGAAGGAAGGCTAGGCTCAACACAATAGCCAGTTCCGTTCGTGTCGAGCCTAGTCGAGACACGTCGCGAAGCAGGCCATGTCTCTCGACTTCGCTCGAGACGAACGGAGTTATAAATTGACCAGTATCAATCCCGAAACACATCATTTCGCGTCTTCCCATGGCGATATCTGTTATTTCGAATGGGGCGATGCTGGCGACGGTCCTTCCGTTCTGCTGCTCCACGCAACCGGTTTCCATGCGCGGTGCTGGGATCAGGTCGTCGCGGCCTTTCCGGACGGGACGCATGTTATCGCGGTCGATCAACTGGGCCACGGACGCAGCGCCGCACCGATCATCACCGACTGGACCGATGTCGCGGGAGCGACTGCCGAACTGGTGCAATCGCTCGGCATCCGCTTTGCGGTCGGTGCAGGGCACAGCATGGGCGGCCATTGTCTGGTGCAGGTCGCGGCCAGCCATCCTGATCTGCTGGAACGGCTAGTCCTGATCGATCCGGTGATCATGGAACGGCAAGTCTATCAAAATCCACCTGATTATAGTGCGACCAACGAGATGGTTGCCAAGCGCCGCAACAGCTGGACCGGGCCCGATGCCATGTTCGAACGGTTCAAGGACCGGCATCCGTACAAGCTTTGGGACCCGGCGGTGCTGCGCGATTATTGCGAATATGGCCTGCTGCCGGACGGGCAGGGCGGCTATCGACTGGCCTGTCCGCCACAGACCGAAGCGTCGGTCTATGCGACCAGTGCCACCGTTGATCCTTGGCCTTTGATTGACGAAATCACACAGCCCGTCACTGTCCTGCGCGCGCCGCAGATCAAGCGGGATGGCGCGTTCGATTTTGCCGGTTCGCCGACACCGCCCGGACTGGCGGCAGATTTTGCCCATGGCACCGACATATATCTGCCCGATCTTACCCATTTCATGCCGATGCAGGACCCGAAACGGATTGCGGAACTGATCATCAGCGGCTAATGTTCCGTTCATATTTATATCGATATTTGTGAACGACCAATTTCGGGGGGATGGACATGAACAGATTATTGACCACAGCAATCACGGCCGCGATGGCCGTCACAGGCCTTTCTACTGCCGCGCAGGCAGAGGTTCTGTCCATCGAGGGGATGGCACCGGCCAACGCCTCCGAATTTGCCGAAATTCAATCCTTGTCCATCGATCGTTTTGGCGGCCGCGACGGCCGGGCGCTGGCGTTTGAACTGGAAGACCGGCTTTCTGCCATCACGGTATTTGATCAACCCTATTTTACCGTGATCGGCGGGCGGTCGGCGGTGCAGTCCGATGCGACGCTTTCCGGCAATGTCACCGCCGGTGTCGAGCAGTTTGACACGACCGCCAAACGGCGGCGCTGTGTCGAGCGGGATGACAAGGATAAATGTGTCACCCATAAAAATATCAAAGTGCCCTGCCAGACCCGGATCATCGATTATCGGGCGCAGGTCCGGGCGACGCGATATAGCGATGGGCGCAGCCTTTATACCGAGAGCTTTCCGGACAAGAACGAGCAGACGATTTGCTTCGGTGATGACGAGGATTTTGTCAGCAGCGAGTCGGTGATCCGGAGCATGATATCCGGGACCGCAAGCGCGGTTCGCGATGATCTCGCCCCGAAAGAATATCGTCAGGACATCCGGATATTGGAAAGCCGCAAGGGCATGAGCAAAGTCGAAGGAAATTTCTTCAAGGCAGCGATCAAGATGACCAAGAGCGACCCGGCGGAAGCCTGCCGGATGTGGGACGAAGCGGACCGGAACGGACAAGTGCATGTCTCGCTGACATTTAATCGCGGTCTTTGCGCGGAGCAGCGCGGCGATCTTGATTCTGCGCAGGCGCTATACGAAGAGGCGGATGGATTTTCGCGCGGCAAGACTGAAGTGACGGAATCCTTGCGGCGCGTGAGCGATCACCGGCGCGCATTGGACGAGTGGGACTTGCGACAATCCGGACGGGCTGGAAATAGAAGTTGATATATGCGGTTAATCGACTGGTCGTTTGGGCTTATCGGATATAGATTGACCTGATCGGGCTAAGCTTGTCAGAGCCGGTCCCAAGACGATAGATGCCATTAATGCGCCTCGCCCTCCGGGTTGAGAGGTTCAGGGCGAACGGAGTAAGAATGACCATAGACCTGTCCGACTATGAATCCGACGACAAATATGATGGTGATTATAGTGAGGCGCTGGAAGCGCTGCAGGACCGGCTGGCGCATATTCATTTCAAGCATATCATTCACGGCAGCCGCTCGATCCTGGTGTTCGAGGGCTGGGACGCGGCCGGCAAGGGCGGCGCGATCCGCCGGATGACGGGAGAATGGGACCCGCGCTATTATGACGTCTGGCCGATCGGCGCGCCGACCAAGGAAGAGAAAGACCGTCATTTCCTCTGGCGCTTCTGGCAGAAATTGCCGGGCAGCCGCGAAATCGGTGTGTTCGATCGCAGCTGGTATGGCCGGGTGCTGGTCGAGCGGGTCGAGGGCTTTTGCGAGCCTGCCGACTGGAAGCGTGGCTATGACGAGATCAACGAATTTGAAGCGCAGCAGATCGACGGCGGCACCAATCTGGTGAAATTATTCTTCCACACGACGCAGGAAGAGCAGGACGCACGTCTCACCAAACGGCTCGATACGCCGTACAAGCGCTGGAAGATCACCGCCGAGGATTTCCGCAACCGGGAAAAGCGCGACGAATATCTCGAAGCGATGCACGACATGTTCAAATATACCGATACCCGCTGGGCGCCGTGGAAAGTGATCGCCGGTAACGACAAGAAATCCGCGCGCATCGCCGCAATGACCCATGTCGCCGACACGCTGGAAGCCGCGCTGCCCAAGGATTTTCCGGATGCTGATCCGGAACTGGTGAAGCTGGCGCACAAGGCTTTTGGCTATGAGGTCAAGGATTAGCAGTTGAAGCGCTAATTCTCAGTCCGGAAATGTTCGACCCAGTGTCATTCCACCGGGCGAGCGGACAACCAGATCGTGCAAGCGGCAAGCAGGGTTGCGATTGCTCCGCTCGCACCGGAAAAGGGAACGGATCCCAGTCCCATACGCACAGCAGCAACGTTCAGGACAATTGCAATCGCGCCGGCGATCATGCTGATCAGACCGATCACCCGGACTTTTGTCTTGGCGTTGCGGAAAAGCGACAGTCCGAAGAGCAGGGCAGCCAGTCCGATTATCGCCTTGGCCAGATTGTAGAACAGGAATGATCCGGCGAGCAAGGTGCCCATAAGCGGCGCGAACTCGGGCCCGGCTTTGGCCGCGGGCAGAAACATCGACAGTCCGATGCCCGACTGGAGGATATTTACCAGCCCTGCCGCGACCAGAGCAGCCCAGCCCCATTGCATCGTCGCAGACCGGACCAGGCCGACAAGCGCCGCGATCGTGATGCCGGCAAACAGGAGAAGTTCTGTGGTCCAGATTGTCGACCGCAACGGCCAGCCGTCAACGATCCCGACGCCCTTCAGAGTCATGATATAGAGCACTTGCGTTGCTACGGTGAGCAGAAGCATTATGGATACGGGTATCGCGATACTGCGGGTCGTCTGTGGCATAAATTCTCCAGAATTCCTGATGGTTTGACGGCTATTCATACGGACGAGCTGATTCGTTACAGCCGCAGGAAAATTTCTCGGGCTTATGATGCGCTACTTTCAGGGAAAAGTAATTGTGACATTTTCCGGGGCACAGGTCTGCGAGCTGACTGATCTCGGGTCTCTGGCAAAGCGCGATAGAGGCTTGGCCAGGCAATCCTGGCTGGTGATATAGGCCGCGTGCGGCGCGTCGGTTAAGGTGAGCATTGCTACCGGCCCGCTGGCACGGAGGCTGGCTGCGTGCTTTGCCGCAGGTTCATAGGGTGTTTTGGGATCCAATGTTCCCTGCAAGATCAGCATAGGTGGCATGGTGACGGGCATGGCCAGCGCCGGTGGCGCTTTATAGAGAGGGAACTGGTTGCTCACCAATAGGCCGGGGAGCGGGCTGGTAAATCCTAGAGCCGCTTTTTCGGACGCCAGTATCTCGGCCGTCAGATCGGGGCGGCTGTTGAACTCCGAACCGGTGATAATGGCCGACAGCGGAATCGAGGATGTCGCCTGCTGGAACCGGGTGATCTCGCTCCAATAAGCTTCAGCGTTTTTGATGACATCCTTGACCAGCGGCCCGGCTGCGGGATCTCTTTGCGACAAGGCAGCAATGATATCGGGGATCCGGTTGCGGGCGCTCGGTACATCGAGAAGCAGGCCGAGCAGCTGCCGCAGATCGCCATTCGGAACGCTGTCCAGGCCAGGGACGGCTGCGCCTGCATCGATATCTTCCAGGAGCGCACGATAGGTTTCGACTGCATCCGTTCCGAGACTGCATTTGCTGTCAGCCGCACAGCGCTCGAGCAAGGCCATCCCGACCCGGTCCGTGGTCTGCGAGCGATAGCTCAAGCCATTCAGATGATCAGGTGGGGCGGGTGTCAGGGAGTCGAGAATGATGCCGTCGATATCCGTGGTCGCCAGCCTGGCATAGTCCAGCACCAGCGAAGTGCCATAAGAGACGCCGTAGATCAGCGTTTTGTCTTTGGAACCGAATGTTGAAACGAGCGTGTCGAGATCAAGTGCGGCGTTTCTCTGGCTGAAACTATCTGCCCTCCCGGGGGCTGCATATAATTGTCCGAAACAGGTTCCCCATTCGGCTCCGGCGAGGGCCAGGCCGGCCGGGCTATCCAGTGTTTCCTCCGGCATACATAATTTCGACGAATAGCCTGTGCCGCGATGATCCGGGACCATCACATCGTAATTTGAGAATGTCTGCCTGAAAAACTCAATGTCGGCGTAGAAACTGGCGCCGGATTCCCCGGGCCCGCCGGCAATCAGCCATATCTCGCCCTGATGTTCATCGCGCGCCGGGAATTTCCGGACGAAAAGGTCGACGGGCTGATCCTGCAAATCGCTGTGGTCTACCGTGGTTTCGATACACAGGCTGTCGGACAGATTCGGGTGCAATTTCTGGTCGTCGCAGGTAACAAAGCCGGATTGCGCCACTCGTTCGTTCGGGGTTGCGCACGCAGTCAGGGCCATGGCCGCCAAGATGGCAGGAAGAAATGCTGGCAAATATTTCACGGACAACTTTCGGCTGGAAACGGATTGGAAGGCCGGCGGGTCAGCCTTTGTAATTCTTCCCGATATAGCGAGTCAGCGGCGTGTCACTGCGGATGGTCGGGCCACGCGGATTTTTCGTGTCATAGACCACCGCATTTTCCAGCACGCGCTTGACATAATTGCGGGTCTCGGAAATCGGGATATCCTCGATCCACTGGATCCAATCGATGCCGCCCATGCGCGGGTCGCCGTTGGCGCGGAGCCATTTGTTCACATTGCCGGGCCCGGCATTATAGGCCGCGATGGCGAGCGGGTAGCTACCGCCATAATAATCCATCATCCGCTGGATATAGCCACTGCCGAGCTGGATATTATATTGCGGGTCACCGGTCAGCGACGACAGATTGTAGGACAGATTGGCTTTGCCCGACTGTTCCCGGGCGGTGCCGGGCATCAGCTGCATCAGCCCGCGCGCACCGGCATGGCTGATCGCGCCTTCGGCAAACTGGCTTTCCTGACGGGTGATCGCGTGGATCAACGTCCAGGTGCTTTCATGACCAAAGGGAACATCCATGGTCGGAAAAGAGGTTTCGTCGATCGCGCCGACGCCAGCGCTAAGCGCGCTGATGCCCTTGATCACGCCGAGATCGCGGGCGCCGATACGGGTCGCGAGATCGCTGAGCAGCAGATAGTCCTTGGCTGTCTTGGCATTATAGGCAAGCGCCCGGTGAAATCGGATCTGCTCTTTCCACGGACCGGTGCGGATCGAAGCCTTGGCCGCGATAACAAGCGGCTCGCTGTCATAGGCTTTGCGATCTTCCTCGGTTATCTCGATTGCCGGCTTGCGGTTGAATTCCGGCAGCGGACGCCCGAGCCGTTCCAGCGACAATTGGCCGTAGAAATAGTCGGGAAAAGCAGCGGCTTTCTCGAAATAGGCATTGGCTTGCCCGGTCTGCCCCGCTTCGGCGGCGGCGCGGCCGGCCCAGTAATAGCCCTTTGACGTGATGTTGGGCGAATCATAGGATTGCGCATAAAGATCGAACATCGGCACCGCTTTGGCCGGTTGGCGCAAGCCGTTCAGCGCGGACGTGCCGGCGATCCACGCGAGATCGGAATATTTGTCCCGCACGCGCGAATTCTGGTCGGCGATCCGGGTGGGAACGGCATAGGCATCCTCGATTTTCGAGGCGATATTATAGGCGGTCGACCATTGCCGGTCATTGGCAGCGGCTTCGGCGTTGGTCAGCATTGCTTCGAACCAGGTGTCGGGGGCAGCCGGTTTGACGCGTAGCTCCGGACGGGTGGCGAGCAATTGCCGCGCCGCCGCGCTTTGGCCCTGGTTACGCAAATAGCGGGCGCGATCGGCCAGATAGCCTGCGTCGTCGCGGGCGATGGCACCGACAGCGCTGGCCTGCGCGTTGGCGTCAGATGCTTCTGTCAGCTGAGACAGCCGCGCTTCGAATACCGGCCGCCGTGTCGCCGAGGTGAAGCCAAGTTGCCGCGCGGCATCGCGCGTCGCTCGGGCCCATAATAGCGCGTCCATGCGCGCGTCATGATCTTCGATGCTGAACGCAGAGCTGAACCGCGAGATCAGCGCCGCTTCATCCTCGTCGGTAAGTGTGCCGCCGCGCCAGGCCGTTCTGGCCCACTGATTGGCCAGGTCCTGCTGCCCGGTCGCTTGCAGGGCTACCGCGAATTTTGCCGCGCCAGCGTTGGTGGTCGGTTCGAATCGACCGAAATAAGCCAGCACGCGAGCGGGCGAGAAGCTGTTGATATTGATCGCCTGCTCGGCGTTGCGCTGCATTCTGGTGTCTTCCGGCCAGCCCGGGAAGGTGACCAGAAAGCCGGCATAATCCTCGAAGGAATAATTGTCGGATTGCGTCAGCACGCGCCAGCGTTGCAGGCCCAGTACCGCATTGCCGCCGGTCGGATCGGACAGGCCGGCGCTTTCATTTTGCCAGCCGGTTTGTTCGCCGATATTGTCGGCTGCGATGCAGGTGGCAGGGCTTAAAAGCAGTGCCGCTATAACAAATCTTGATACCATGCTGGACATTTTACGGTTAGGCTCCTTATCAGGCGCTGAACGGCGAACTATATCACCGTTAATATTGAAAATGACTTGGTGGTGGCTTTGCCAATTTCCAAGGCAAACATAAAGGATTATTAGATGTTCTCGGGCTCAATACCGGCTCTGGCGACTCCCTTTCGCGACGGATCGTTTGCCGAAGATCAGTTTCGCGCTCTGGTGGACTGGCAGATCGACCAGGGCAGCAGCGCCCTCGTGCCCTGCGGGACAACCGGAGAAGCTTCCACATTGTCCAATGCGGAGCATCACCGGGTCATCGAAATATGTGTCGAGCAGGCCGCTGGCCGGGTGCCGGTTATCGCCGGTTGCGGTTCCAATGACACGACCAACGCCTTGCTGCACCTCAATTTCTCGAAGAAATGCGGAGCCACCGCCGGTCTGGTCGTCGCCCCTTATTATAACCGGCCCAATCAGGAGGGCATCACCGCCCATTTTACCACGCTGACCGACAATGTCGATCTGCCGCTGGTTCTCTACAACGTTCCGGCCCGGACGGTAACGGACATCATGCCGGAGACGGTCGCGGCCTTGTCGAAGCTGCCCAATGTCGTCGCGATCAAGGATGCCAGTGGCGATCTTGACCGGGTCACCGAACATCGGCTCAATTGCGCCGATGACTTCGTGATGCTTTCGGGCGTCGACGAACTGTCGCTGGCGTTTAACGCAGCAGGCGGTATCGGCTGTATTTCGGTGACCGCCAATGTCGCACCCAAATTATGCGCCGAATTCCAGGCCGCCTGTGCCGCTGGCGACTATGCCAAGGCACGCGAACTCAATGATGTGCTTTATCCGTTGCACAAATCTTTGTTCTCGGATGCGTCTCCCGGTCCGATCAAATATGCCATGTCGCGGGTTCTCGAAGACTTTTCGACCGACTTGCGCTTGCCGATGACACCGCCGTCCGAAGCCAGCCGCAAAGCTGTGGATGCTGCTCTGGAAGGGGCAGGGCTCATCTGATGGCAAAACCGCGGCCAGAAGAATTTGACAAGCAGAAGGTCGTCGCCGAAAACCGGCGCGCGCGTTATGACTATTTTCTGGATGACAAGTTTGAAGCCGGGATCATGCTGACCGGAACGGAAGTGAAATCGCTGCGCTCCGGCTCGGGCACGATCGCCGAAAGCTATGCCGAGGTGAAGGATGACGAGGTCTGGCTGATCAACGCCAATATCCAGGAATGGAGCCACGGTAACCGGCATAATCATACTCCGACGCGGCCGCGCAAATTGCTGCTCAGCCGTCGCGAGATAAACAAGCTGCACGGTGCGGTGATGCGCAAGGGCATGACGATCGTGCCGCTGTCGATCTATTTCAACAGCAAGGGACGGGCGAAGCTGGAACTGGCTCTGGCGAAGGGCAAGAAAGCGCCGGATAAACGGCAGACCGAAAAAGATCGCGACTGGAAAAGGCAGCAGGGCCGGCTGATGCGCGAACATGGCTGACCCCAAGCCCAATTTCCATGACAAGGATTTTGCGGCGCGTACGATCATGCTCGTTGTCCACTGGTTGCAGCGGAAAATGCCCACCCGCGCCGGGATGGAGCGGAATAAATATCTCAAGCCGATAGCGCATCGCTTTCTGCATTCGGAACTGTGGCGATTCACCCGTCGCTCGGTGCCGCGCGGCGTTGCCCTGGGTATGCTGGCTGCCTTTCTGGTTCCGGTCGGCCAGATATTCGCGGCGGTTTTTCTGGCGCTCCCGGTGCGCGCCAATGTGCCGATTGCGGCGATCACGACATTCATTACCAACCCCTTGACCTATCCGTTCTGGATCGCCGCGGCCAACCAGACCGGAAAATTCGCCCTGCAAATCGATGCGATGACATCAAGCCAGCCCATTAATACCCATATCCAGAGCGAATTCGGCCAGTGGCTGAGCTGGCTGGGACGCGAAGCGGGCGTGACCGCGTTCGGGTTTCTGATTTTCGCGATAGTTTTTGCGGCGGTCGGCTATCTGGTCAGTTCGTTCGGCTGGCGCTGGTGGATTGGCCGGAAACGGAAAGGGCGGTTGAACAGGATTCGCGCCGACAGGACTGACGATGGCCAGTAAGGCGCAAACCAAGACCGGATTGCTGAACCCCAGCACGCGCAAGGCGCAAAGCGATGTGCGGACACGCGCTCTGATTCTGGTTGTAGCGGTGCTGGCTTCGGCGGGGCTGCTCTACTGGCAGGTGCAGAATCTTACGCTGCTCATCGCCTTTCTCGCGCTGGTGCTCAGCTTGGCCGGAATCGCGTTTTTCCTGCGCCCGCAAAATATCGCCGCCGATCAGGACCAAGCCGACCCCGAAGACTGGGCGGTGACCCGAATGGTCGCCGACCAGTCAGCTATCGGATTGGCGATAACCGACCGCGCCGGCCGGCTGGTTTGCGCCAACGAGCTTTTCACCAAATGGTTCAACGGCGCGGCGGTGCCTCCCGAACTGCCGTTGCAGGCGGGCGGCAACGAATTGCTGGCGACAGCTGGCCGCACCGCCTGGCGCGATGGCCGCGGCTATGCCGAAGGCCTGAAGCGCGGCGTTGCCGAATATAGCGCGAAAGTCGTACGCGCGGGGCAGGGAGACGAATATCTGCTCTGGCAGATGATACCGCAAATCCAGGCGGACGTGCTGGACGAGATGGTCCGTCTGGTCAGCGGCGGTGGCGGTCGGGCCTTTTCGGAAGTCGGCATATTGGCCAGCGTGATCGGTGGCGAAGGCCGGATACGCGCTTCCAATCAGGCCTTTGCCTTGCGCGCAACGGGCCGGATCGATGCCAATATCGCCGGTCGCAACTTCATCAATTTCCTACGTTCGGATGACAAGGGCACGATTTTTTTCGAACGCGAAGGACAGCATGGTACGCCGGTGCGTCTTTTCCATGTGCCGCTCGACCGGGAAAAGGAAAAGGGCCCCGCGCTGATCCTGCTGATCGACGATGACGGCGGGATGGTAGAGCGCGGCAAGGCGCTGGAACAGGTGGAATCGATGCTGTCGCTGTTGCCGCTGGGCCTGGCCCTGACGGATCGCGACGGACGGTTCCTGTTTCTCAACGAGGCTTTTGCCAAGACGGCCGGCATTGGTGAAAAGGAACAGCCGCTCTATCCCGGCGACCTGATGATCCGCGACGACAAATCGGCGGTTTCCGATGCCGTGCGGCGCTATGC
>JBALUX010000102.1:0-10486 GCA_036963725.1 Parasphingorhabdus sp.
CGCGAGGATTTGCTGGCGAATGGCTGGATCAAGGACGCCCGGATTTCGCGGCGGCTGCCCGACACGCTGATTGTCGATATTGTCGAACGCGAGCCCGTTGCCGTCTGGCAGAACCAGGGCAAGCTCTCGCTGATCGACAAGACCGGCTATCCGCTGGAAGAAATCGTCAAGGAAGAAATCCCTGACCTGCCGGTGATTGTCGGCAAGAAAGCCAATCTGAAATTTTCCCAGCTGGATTCGTTGCTCGACGTAGCGCCCGCGCTGCGGCCGATGGTAACCGGCGCAACCTGGATCGGCAACCGCCGCTGGGATCTGGAATTTGACAGCGGCGAAACGCTCGCTCTGCCCGAAGGGGACGAGACGGCGTCGGCGGCCTTGCTGAATTTTGCGCGGATGGACGGCATCAATCGTCTGCTCGGGCGCGGGGTCGTCCATTTCGACCTGCGCGATGCCGAGCGCGCCTATTTGCGGATGCCGCCGAAAGAAGAACCGGTCGATCCGGATATTTGATGGCCCGGATCGCGGAAGGCATGGTGATGATAATGATCGAGGTGAAGGAATAGACTCATGGCAGCACGGGTAGAAAAAATCTTCACATCGCTCGACATCGGTTCGTCGAAAATTTCGGCGATGATAGCCGGGCGCATGGACAATGGCGAACTGACTGTATTGGGCACCGGCCATCACGCCAGCAAAGGCGTGAAACGGGGCTATATCGCCGATACCGAGACCACCGAGACCGACGTCCGGGCGGCGGTGGAACAGGCCGAGCGTATTGCCGGCACCAATATCGACGATGTCTGGGTCAGTTTCTCGGCTGGCGGACTGCAGAGCATGCTGACCTCGGTTGAAACCGAACTGGGCGGCCACCGGATCGAACAGGAAGATATCGACCTGCTGCTCGACGCGGGCCGTAACAGCATCGACCCCAAGGGCAAGATGGTGCTGCACGCCCAGCCGGCACTCTATACGCTTGACGGTCTGACCGGCGTGAAGAAACCGAAGGGTCTACACGCCGATCGTCTCGGCGTGGATATCCATGTCATTCTCGCCGAAGCCTCGCCGGTCCGCAATATCGAGATGAGCGTGCGCGGCGCACATCTGAATGTCAGGTCGATCGTCGCTTCGCCAATCGCTGTCGGCAACGCCTGTCTGTCCAGAGAAGAGCGCGAGCTTGGCGTGGCGCTGGTCGAAATGGGCGCGGAAGTGACCAATGTCTCGCTCTTTGCCGGTGGCATGCTGGTCGGCTTGAAGACGCTGCCGTACGGCGCCGCCGACATTACCGACGATATTGCTTCCTCCTTCGGTTTGCGCCGCGCGCAGGCCGAGCGGATCAAATGTTTCTATGGGTCCGCCACCACCAGCCCGCGCGACAATCATGATGTGATCAATCAGGATCTCGACACCAATGCCGAAGTCAACGAGGAAGACGGCCGGATCACCCGGGCGCAGCTGATCGCGGTTATCCGGCAGCGGCTCGACCATCTGATCGGTGAAATCGGCCGATCGCTCAAGGAACTGGGCTTTACCGGTCCGGTTGGCCGGCAGGTTGTGCTGACCGGCGGCGGAGCCGAACTCAAGGGTATCGCAGATTATGCCCAATCGGCACTGGGACGCACGGTGCGCATCGGTCGCCCGACGGGGCTGAGCGCGCTTCCGGAAGCCCATAGCGGTCCGGCCTTTGCCGGTCTCGCGGGACTTGCGCTCTATGCGTCGCAGGAACCGGTCGATCTGCGCTTCATGTCGAGAAGCCACCAGAATGTTCACAAATATGGCGGATCAGCAGTAATCGGACGGCTGATGTCGGCGATCCGCGGAAATTTTTAGTAAATTGACGAAAATAAATTAACTTTTCGGGTGATTCCGGCGGGAAATTTGTGCAAAGCGTTAAACAAATATTACAGCACGATAAAATGTCTCGGGAGACAGTGAGATGAGTATCAATATTGGCCCACCGGAAGTCGAAGAACTGAAGCCGAAAATCGCGGTTATCGGTGTCGGCGGCGCAGGGGGCAACGCTATTGCCAACATGATTGCCGCACAGGTCGAAGGTGTTGATTTCATCGTCACCAACACCGACGCGCAATCGTTGAACAGTTCTACCGCCGAACGGCGCATCCAGCTCGGCCCCGATATCACACAGGGTCTGGGTGCCGGATCGCGTCCCGAAGTCGGCCGGGCAGCTGCCGAAGAAACCATCGATCTGGTTGAACAGGCGCTGGACGGCACGCATATGTGCTTCATCGCAGCCGGCATGGGCGGCGGTACCGGTACCGGTGCTGCTCCGGTGATCGCAAAAGCGGCACGCGACCGCGGCATACTGACTGTCGGCGTGGTGACAAAGCCATTCACTTTCGAAGGCACACGCCGGATGAAAGCCGCCGAAGCGGGCATCGAAGAACTGCAGAAGAATGTCGATACATTGATCGTCATTCCAAACCAGAATCTGTTCCTCGTCGCCAATCCGAACACGACCTTCAAGGAAGCTTTCCTGCTCGCTGACGAAGTGCTGCAGCAGGGCGTTCGCGGCATTACCGATCTGATGGTCATGCCGGGGCTGATCAACCTCGACTTTGCCGACGTGCGCAGCGTGATGCACGAAATGGGCCAGGCAATGATGGGTACGGGCGAAGCGGAAGGCGACGGACGTGCGCTGGAAGCGGCAGAAAAAGCCATTGCCAATCCTTTGCTCGACGGTGTGTCGATGCAGGGTGCCAAGGGCGTTATCGTCTCGATCACCGGCGGCGAAGATATGCGCCTTATGGAAGTCGACGAAGCCGCCAATCATATTCGCGAGCTGGTCGATCCGGACGCCAATATCATCTGGGGCAGTGCATTTAACCCGAATCTCGACGGCCGCATCCGCGTGTCCGTTGTCGCCACCGGCATCGATAGCGAAGGCAGCCGTTCGTCATCCGCGCCATCGGCGTCTTTCGCCATGAGCAGCCCGGTCAGCAAATCGGAAGACACACCGGCTCCCTCCACTTTTGCCTCGTCCATTTCCAGCGACGAAAGCGTGGAAGAAGCCGCCCAAGAAGCTGAAATCGCATCCGCACCGGTTCCCGATATGGAGCAGGAAGCTGAAGTCGAGACCGAAGCCGAGCCAGAACGCTCTCCCGCTCCAGTCGCGACCTATGGCGATGACGATGATCTGGGCGCAACGCCGTCCTTCGCATCGCTGACGCCCGGGATTGCGTCGACCAGTTCCGCGCCGGAAGAAGACGAGCTGATTCTCGGCGATGATGCCATCCAGCCTCAAGAAGACACGGCTCCTGCCGCCAGTCCGGCACCACCGGCACCGCGTGTTGCTACCGGTGGCGGGACGCTGTTCGAACGGATGTCGAATCTGACCCGTGGTGGATCAAAAGGCGACGAAGCCGACGATGGCGAGGAAGATAAATCCCGCGATCCGCTCGATATTCCGCGTTTTCTGAACCGCCAGAATAACCAGTAAATTCCGGTTGCAGCCAAGCGGCTTGATTGGCTGATGGGGCAGCGCGAGGGAGTTTGTCTTTCGCGTGCCACCATTGGCCTTGCCGGATTGCGGGAACGATTGATTTCCGGCGCGATCATTCCTTTATGTATCTTGTGAACCAAAAATTGAAAATATTGCTAGCCGTATCGGCGGCGCTTGCGGCTGTTGTCGTGCCGCAGCTGCCCGCCGTTGCCCAATCCAGCGCCCAGTCCAACAGCGACAATTTGCAGGATGCGTTGCGCCGGATTGCGATTAATTCCAACGATTCATCGGCGCTTGCCGACGCCGGGCTGGCGGCGCTCGAACTGGGCGACATGCGCGCAGCCATCGGTTTTCTCGCCAAAGCGGACCAGATCTATTCCACCAGCGGCCGGGTGAAGGCCGGGCTTGGTCGGGCGTTGTTGGCAGAGGAGAATCCGTTCGGAGCGATCCGCTATTTCGATCAGGCGGTCGAAAATGGCATAGCGCCGCGCGAAATCGCGGCAGATCGCGGTCTTGCCTATGACCTGATCGGGCGGAACCGGGATGCCCAGAAAGATTATGAGCTGGCGATGCTCTATGGCAGCAATGACGAACTGATCGGACGCTATGCGGTATCGCTGGGGATTAGTGGCGACGTTGACCGCGCCGATGCCCAGCTCAATCCCTTGCTGCAGAAAAGCGACCGGGATGCCTGGCGCAACCGGGCCTTCATCTACGCCATGAACGGCAGGAAGAAAGACGCCGAGAATATCGTCGAACAGACGATGGAGCGGAGAATGGCGAAAGCGATCAAGCCGTTTTTTGATCGCATGCCCAAACTGACCGCTGCCCAGAAGGCGGCTGCCGTCCATTTCGGTCATTTCCCCGCCAGCGAGAATATCGGTGTCGATGTGGCAGCGGTTCAACTGGCATCCAGTCAGGCGGCCCGAAACAATAGTGGAGCGGATGCTGGCCTGATCCCGGTCGGCGAGGCTCTGGGCACAGATGCCAAGCGGCCGCGCGTACTGGCCATGCCCGACAAGTCGCCGCGCCGTCGCCCCGGAACAACGGAGCGTAAACCATCCGACCGCGAGACTAGACGGGCGGCGAAGAAAAAAGCGGCTCAGGCGTTGTCGCGGACCACATCGCCAGCGCCGTCAACCCGCCGCTCGTCTCGGTCGACGACCCTTGCAAGCAGCAAACCGCTTCCGGCACCGCAGCCTGTAACGCCTCAGACGACGGAACCGGAACCCATCAAGACCGTCGAAATCCAGCCCGAAAGAAAAGCATCTGCACCCGGCTTTGCCACCACGCTAGGTGTCAGCCAGCCGCCAGTGCTGGTGTCGCAAACCCTGGAGCGCAAGGTCGAAATCGCCGGTCGGCAGCCCGATTCCGCGTCAGCCGTCCAGCGGTCTGCGCAAGGCCCTTTCGCAGAGGAAGCCAAGACAGGCGGTCCGGTCAATCTGATCAATTTCGATCTCGCGCAACAGCGACCTGCCTCTACCGAGATGGCCGCAGCAGTCCCGGCCTCGCGGCCGCTTGCCGATATTATCAGCGGCATCGATATACCGGATCGCGAAACCAGAAGTGCGGTTGTTCCGGTCGATCTAGACGAAATCGAGCCGGCCAAGCCGCAACCGAAGATCGTTGCCAAACCGGTTGAGAAAACCCCGGTCAAACCGAAAGAACCGGCCCATCCCAAACGCTATTGGGTGCAGATTGCAACGGGGTCAAATCTAGACGCGCTGAAATTCGACTATCGCCGGATGACCAAAAAACAGCCGGATATTTTCAAGAGCCAGAAGGCCTGGACTTCGCCCTGGGGCAGAACCCGGCGCCTTGTTGTCGGACCGTTCGATGATTTCAAGGCGGCAAAGGCCTTTGAAGCGGAGTATCGCAAGGATGGTGGCGACGGCTTTGCCTGGGCCAGCGCCGATGGTGTCGAGGTCAACGAGCTCGGAAAATGACCCAGTTGAAAATTTACGCCAGCGACCCGGCGAATAGCCGGGGCCGGCTGCACGATGAAAAACGCGCTGTTACGCGCGGCCCGCGGGACGATTTCCAGCGCGACCGTGACCGCATCATCCACAGCATTTCCTTTCGCCGCCTGCGCCACAAGACCCAAGTCTTTGTCGCGCCCGACGGTGACCATTATCGCGTCCGCCTGACCCACAGCCTCGAGGTCGCGCAAATCGGCCGGACGATGGCGCGGGCTCTGGGTCTGAACGAGGACCTGACCGAAGCACTTTGCCTCGCCCATGATATCGGCCATCCGCCGTTCGGCCATGCCGGGGAAGATGCGCTGCAGGAGGCCCTGGCGGATTTCGGCGGTTTCGATCATAATGCCCAGACCATCCGGACGCTGACCAAGCTGGAAACACCCTATCCGCGCTGGGACGGCCTGAACCTGACATGGGAAATGCTGGAGGGGCTCGCTAAGCATAATGGTCCGGTGGAGCAGCCGACCTGGGCGCTGGCGGAGGCCAATGCGGCCAGAGACCTCGATCTGCACAGCTGGCCGTCGCTGGAGGCGCAAATTGCCGCGATTGCCGACGATATTGCCTATGACAATCATGATATTGACGACGGCATGCGGGCAGGTCTGTTGACGCTTGAGCAGTTGCTCGAACTGCCGTTCATTGCCGAGCGGTGGCAGGTGATTTGCGACCGCTTTGATGATGTGCCGCAAGAGCGGTTGCTACCAGAACTGATCCGCGACCAGATCGGGCTGATGGCCAATGATGTGCTTGAAACCACGCAGGCGCGGATCGACCGGCTCGGCGTGAAATCGCCCGAGGACGTGCGACAAGCAGGCCAGATGATTGGCGGATTTTCAGACGCGATGGCGGAAAAGGAACGCATGCTGAAGCGCTTCATGTACGAGAATCTCTATCATCACCCCAAGCAGATGGCAGCAGCGGAAGAGGGCAAAATGATGGTCGGCGATCTGGTGAAAGCCTATCGCGAACAGCCCGACCTGATGCCCGATAGCTGGGCTGCAGCCTTGCCCGAAAAAGAGCCGGAGCGCATCCGCCATATTGCCGATTTTCTTGCCGGGATGACCGACCGCTACGCGCGCAACCGACACCACGAGATATTCGGCGATCTGACCAGTCGGTCGTAATATCGTCACCCCAGCGAAGGCCCGGGCCCAACCCAATCGGGTGAGTCTCACAAAAACTGGTTTGGATAGCAACCTTCGCTGCTATGACCGCTTATCAACAGACAATATGCGGGGACCCTGACCATGGCCAAAAAAATCCTGATCGTCGGAGCCTCCGGCCTGATCGGCGGACTGCTGACCCGTCAACTGGTCGACCACGGCAGGGACAAGGGGCTCCATCTGCTGCTGCGCAGGCCCTATCGGGAGGATGTCGGCAAGGCGAAAATCCATGTCCAGCTGCAGGAAAACTGGCCCGCTACTATCGCGAAGATCAAGCCCAATATCGTGATATCCTGCTTGGGATCGACGATGAAAAAGGCCGGCTCGAAAGAAGAATTTGCAGCGGTCGACCGTGATCTGGTCGGTGCGGTGGCCGCGGCGGCCAAGGCAGCGGGCGCCAAACAGTTCATTGCCATATCCTCGACCATGGCCGACAGCAGCGCTTCGGGTTTCTACCTGAAGACCAAAGGCGAGGCTGAGGACCTGATGCGCGCGCAGAATTTCGACCGCCTCGACATCATCCGCCCGGGCCTGTTGCGCGGCGAACGCGCGAACGATAACCGCCTCGGCGAAAGCCTTGCCATCGCCGCCAGTCCGGTCATGGATCTGTTGTTGCACGGAAAACTGCGCCGGTTCCGATCAATTCTCGCCAGTGATGTCGCCGCCGCAATAGTCGCGTTGACAGGGCAAAACGCGCCGGGCGATTTTGTTCATGAAAATGATGCGATCTGGTCAATGGTCTGAATGTCACGAACATCAAAAAGTCGCAAAAAGACTGACAAAAAACTGGCCTCCGTCTTTCGCTAGTCCTGCGCCGGACGCGCTTCTGCGCGCAATTTTTGTCTGCTTATTCTTCGTCGAGGACCTTGGTCATGGTTTTGGCAATCTCGTAACGCTTGCGCCGGGATTGCATGGCAAGCTTGCCGGTGTAGAGGCCCTTGAGAAATGCCGTGTCCCATTGCGATAAACCATTTTCGGTCTCTGTCGTGTTTTTGACGGACTGAAACAGATTGAGAATGGAATGCCCCTCGACCGGAGCGCCGCGATCTGGAATGCCCGAGAGAAAGCGCATCGCGATATAGGACGCGAGGCCTTCGAAGGTGAGGCCGTCGATTTTGTTGACGTCCACTATCGCCACCCCGGAAACAAAGTCATATTTGATCGATGTTTCGATTCGGGAGTCACCAACCCCGGTTCCTTGGACAATCCGGTCGCTATATGGTCTCAAGTCGGAAAGCCCGGGGGGCGGGCGCAATGCGCCATCGAGGGCGATGGTTCTTCCATCGCTGTTCAATAACCGGGCGCCGAGCAACATCCTGACCGGTTGCTCGCTGTTCTGGACTGCTTCCCGCTGATCTTTCTCAAAGCGGGAAAATAGCGACGGTGCCGCCTTTTTCAACTTCGTAACAAAAGCATCGGGGTCTGCGGTCAGCACAACCGCCATATTGGGCTTGCAGCCTTCCGCAGCCACGTCATGGCCGATCGCGATCGTCGTGGATTCGATGATTTTCCTGACCCGGTCGGCATGTTCCGGCTGCCATCCGGTCATTTCGAGGCAGACCGGTACATCCCATCGCGCATATTGGCCGTTGAATTCCGGGATATCCAGCCTGTCGACGAATGATTTTGTGGCTTTTCTGACATCTTGTCCGGTCACCACGATCTGGTCGTCGTGACGCGCTTCCAGTTTCGGTTCGCCGATAGTCTCCAGGTTTGCGGCATGGACCGGGAATCCTGCCAAATGGGCGGCGCAAATCAATATAGCGAGTTTTCTCATGGCAGCCTGCATGCCTCCTTGATATCTCTGGACGATTATCAGGCTAGTCAATTCCTGCCCGCCAGTCAATTTTCGGCACAGGATCGTCGCAGGAAATGGATTGCGGCTATCCCGTTCGATCGACCTGTCGATCGTAAGGGCCACAACACTACAGCCCCTAGGGGATCGGCAAGCTGCGCATGCCGGCCAGATAGACATCAAAGGGCAGGTCACCCTGTCGCCAGGGGGATTGACGGCCCTTGGTCTGCTTGTTCACCCGCACCGCCGTTTTGCGCATTACCTCGTCAAGCGACTGGCGTTTCCGGATCTCGCGCGCGAATGCTTTGGCAAAAGGGCTACCTTTGCCGGGGACGTCCCCGTCCTCGGCGACATTGCCGGGCTCCGTGGAGAATAACAAGATTGCGGAAAGACCGCGCAGATTGCCGAGCTGGGCAAGGCCCGACTGGGCATTTCTGATATCATCCAGGGTTATCGTTTCCGCCTGCCGGCTGGCTCTGGCGATGCTGTGGACCGTCATTTCGCTGGATGCCGGGCTTTTTGCGAGCGGATTGTTCCGGCAGGCATCGACAATGATGATCGCGCCCTTCGCCGCTTCGGTTAATTTCTGGACCATCGCATCGAGCGGGATCAGCGAAACGCCATCAGATGCGAGCAAATAGTTTCGTCCCCTGATCTGGAAGCCGTGTCCGGCATAATAGAGCAGGGCGATATCTTCCGGTCCCAGGCTGTCCGCAAAGGCTGTGAATTTTTCGTCCCAGTCCTCGACCTGCGGCTCGCTGATCAGGGTGATATGTTCGATCCCGCCCTTTGCCAGTGCCTGCGTTACCAGCTCGGCGTCGGCCAGGGGATTGGCGAGCAACAGAGCGGCATTTGTATCAATCAGATCGTAATTGGATGCCATCACCAACGCGCGGGTTTCGGCGAAAGCGGCAGCGGAAGCCATGCTGCACAGAAACAGAAGGCAAAGGATGAGCGATTTTTCAATGGTCATAAGCAGGGCATTATCGCCCAATTCTTCCTGCACCCGCCGTTCTCCCTGCAATATGCTTATTGCAATGTCTTTAGCTTCGATCAGCGCCATAGGCAAATATCCGGCTGATATCGCTGTGATGGGGCTGCTGATAATTTTCCGCACCGCACAACAGAATCATTGACTCCATCCATCCGCTGATCCACTCAAGAGACTGCTTTTTGATCGGCGCTTTCGGGCAAGGTTCAGGAGGCGTTGCGGGAGAGCGTTTTTCTGTCCCACCAGACCGAAAGGCCGCCGAAGGAGCAACCGCCCCGGAAACTCTCAGGCCCCTGGACCGCAATCGTCTCACAAGCACTCTGGAAAGAGAGCGGATGGTCAAATGACCGGCGTTCCACCGAAGGGGTAAATCTTTGTCGCTTTTGTGCCGGCGGGCTTGTCCGCCGAAACCTTGGCGAAGGAGGATGAAACTCTCAGGTTCCGTGACAGAGGGGGCAGTTTTGCAGGGCTTTGCTGCGGGCTGTCTTCTTTATCCGGAAATATGATGAGTGATAATAGCGAAAATCTGAAACAACTTCCTTTAGGCGACTGGCACCGAGGCCTTGGCGCGCGGATGGTGCCGTTTGCGGGCTATGAAATGCCGGTGCAATATGAAGGCGTGATGGCCGAGCATATCTGGACCCGCACCGAAGCGGGTCTGTTCGATGTTTCGCACATGGGGCAATTGCAGTTGATCGGCGAGGGCGCTGCCGATGCGCTCGAGCGGATCACGCCGGGCAATCTGTCGGCGCTGGCACCGGGCAAGATCCGCTATACATTATTGCTCGCTCAGGATGGCGGAATATTGGACGACCTGATGGTCACCAACACCGGCAAGCATCTCTATCTGGTGGTCAATGGCGCGACCAAGCATGACGATATCGCCTATTTGCGCGAACAATTGCCGGACAGCCTGACTCTCGAGCATCTCGAAGATGCGGCATTACTGGCGCTGCAGGGTCCCAAGGCCGCGGAAGTGCTTGCCAAGCTCGGTATCGATCCGTTCGAACCGGAGTGGCCACTGCCGACCGATCTTCATTTCATGGAAGCGGGTCCGTTTCTGTGGCGCGGTATCCCGCTCGGCATCAGCCGCTCGGGCTA